>JANMSA010000208.1:0-11600 GCA_031388865.1 Acidobacteriota bacterium
CGGCCGGGCGATTTTCGAGGAGGTTGCAGCAGGCCACCGCTACGTCACGATCGCGGCCGCGCGGGGACACGGTCCAGTGGTGCGGTACGTTCGGGCAACTGGCCACGCTCCGGGCGTCGGAGTGACTCCGGTTCCGGCCGCGAACATCACCGCGCGCGTGCGCTGCGAACAGGCGCCTGAAGATTGTCTCCTCGGATCTCGACGTCGGGACGATCGCGCTCGCGCCTGGATGTGCTCTCCGCGTTCGGGCAATCCGCGCCGGACAACCTGTCTCTCGAACACCCGTTGAGGTCCATCGCGGAACGGCCGACGATCAGGCCGACGTCATCACCAGGAGCAGCGATGACGATGGCTGGGCACGTTTCACCGACCTGGCCAGCGGCGATTACACGGCCGTGATTCGTATCGACCGTCGCATGGTGGGCGCCCGGACCGTTTCTCTCGATGCCGGAGAATGCGGCGAAGACACGGCAATCGAGATCGACATCGGCGGCGTGCTCGTGCGCGGCTTCGCAACTCGCGGAGGCGTACCGATCACGAACTCGACGATCTCGCTCTTTCCGATTGCCGAGGAGGATTCGCCGAGGCTGACGGTTGTGCGCCAGAGGACGGATGCACAGGGACGAACGGTCGTCGAACAGGTTCTCGGCAAGGCGGTCCACGACATCCTGGCGAAGACCGATTCCACCGGCTTTTTCTTGTTCGAGGACGTGAAGCCCGGTTCCTATCGCCTCACTTCCTGGCAGGGAGACGCGGCCCGCTCCCGGCGCATCGCCATTCCGGATGTTCCGGTGTTCGAAGCCACGACGGACTTTGATGCGCCGCCGATCGCCGGCGATGTGACCGACTCGGAATCAGGGCAGCCGGTTTCCGGCGCCTCCGTCGCGCTGGAGAACGCGCGTGGCACCGCTGTTCAACGGACGGCGACCGATGACGCCGGCCGGTTCGAGTTGGGCAGCGCGCCGGAAGAGGGCGCGCGCATCCGCGTCTCGCACGGGGACTATCCGGCCGTTACCCATCCGCTCACTTCCAGCGGCCAGCTGGTTCACGTCAGAATGTCCAGATCCGCGCTGAGGTTCCGCGGCGTCCTGCCAACAGGCGAATGGTCCGTGCAGTGGCAGCTCGAAACCGGCACGGGACGATTCGGCGGATCGGTGCTCAGCGAAGCAGATGGCACATTCGAGATTTCCGGTCTGAAGCCGGGAACGCTGATCGTGGCGGTGTCGTCCGGGCGGGGCGGACAGATCGCCGCGTTCATGATGCCAGCTGACGGGTCGCGCCAGCATCCGATTGCACTGGCCGCCGAGACGGCGGTCAACGTGCTGCTTCCGGAACAGTCGAAGCCTGACGAGTTACGGGTCCGCCTCGCAGGAATCGACATCACCCCCCTCCTCTGGCGCGTGGCCGCGTTCCAGCCGCGTCCCGCGCAACCGTCGGAATGGATCTGGCGACTGCCTGCTGGCGTATACGAGCTGGTGCTCGGCGGGATCGCACGGCAAGTCGATCTTCGCGACGGTGAGAAACGCATCTCATTCCGCCCGTAAAGGTTCTGTATGCAAGTAATTTTGCGACTTGAGACGAGGGACCTGGGCGTGAGGGGCATCAAGTGCTCATGCCTGTCGCCCCACACACACAGGTCCCTCGACTCACGCTCGGGATGACCGCCGCGCTGTTGGGCTCTCTCCGCCGAGCACTTGCGAAGATTGTCCCCAGCGCCTCGGTGGGCTGAGAGCCCACCGCTCCACTGGAATGCTATTTCCGTCGCGCGGGAATCCACTCACTGCGGGGCTTACCGTTTCCGTCGTGGAACCGCACGCGGATCGTGCTCGCGCGGATCTCCACCACCGCGAAGCCGATCGGCTCGAGGCGGATCTCCGTCGGGAACACCGTCGTCAGGCGCAGCTTGACCGGCGGGATCGGCGAGGACCCTGCGCCGCTGATGAGGTGCACGAACCGTCCGCGGATCAGTTCCACGTGGTGGTCGTGGCCGCCGATGACGAGGTCCACTCTCGCGGCGGTGAGCGCCGGGATCAGCTCACGCATGCGACGCACCTCGTCGCGCGGAAAGTAGCCGTGATAGCCGGAGGAGATCACCGGATGGTGGCCGACAACGACGCGCCAGGGCGCTTTCGCCCCCGCGAACGCCTCGCGGATCGCCGGTGCGACCGTGGAGCCCCGGCCTTTGGCGTGCGGGGTGGTATCGACGAACAGCAGGTCTGCGACCCTGGTCCGGACTGCGTACTGACGCCCGGGAAAGCGCCAGTTGGCAACCGTGTCCGTCGCACGGATCTGGGCTTCCGGATCCGACTTGCCGCAGAAGTCGTGGTTGCCGAGAACGGGAAGGATCGGAACGCCGATGCCTGTCAGCGGCGCGACCAGGCTCCAGCGCGGATCGTTTTCAGAAGCGACACCGCAGGGATAGAAGGTGTCCCCGGTCAGGATGATCGCGTCGAGAGGGGAGGCCGCATGCACCGTGGCAACCCCTTTCGCGAGCGCGTCCGCACCGTTCCCGGTGTCTCCCGCGACTGCCAGGCGCAGCACGGCACTGCGAAGAGGGAGTGGGATCTCCGGGAGGGGAGCGGCGGCTGCCGCCAGGGAAACAAACAGGACAACAAGAGGTCGGAAGACGGGCACCGCCGGGATGATACGGGTAGAATGCGCCGCGTTTCCCTGCTGTTCAGGCATCGGCGTGACCTCTCCCGGGGGTCGTGCGTCTCATCAAAACCGAAATCCCGGCAAGAACCTATGACTCGAACTCTACCTACGCTCATGCTCCTGGCCGGTTTCGGCGGGATCGCATCAGCTCAAACACCGCCGGCGGAGCCCAGGCCACGCCCCAGTGTCATCATCGATGCGCCCTCCGCGGGCCGCATTACCGACGCACCGCAGCGGACCCAGGCCCCGGCCGGCAGCCAGGTCGTCGAACGGTTCGAAGCCGTCGGCAACACCTCGGTGGCAAGCGACACGATCCGCGTTTACCTGGGGATCAGCCCCGGGGACGCGTACGACGCGGCGGCCGTGCAGCGGAACTTCGTCAATCTGTGGCAGACGGGCCTCTTCGACGACATCCGCATCGAAGTGGAGCCGGGAGACGCCGGGATCATCGTGCGCGCCGTCGTCAAGGAGCGTCCCAGGATCGGCTCTGTCGAGTTCCGCGGCAATAAGGAGTTGAACCAGAGCAAGATCACCGAGGTGCTGGAGCGCGACAAGATCGATCTTCACGTCGGCAATACCATCGAGCAGACGCTCGTCAAGCGCGCCGCCGAGTCCATTCGCCGCGCATACAGCGAAGGTGGCTTCGAAGGCGTGCAGGTCGACGCGATCACCGAGGACCTGGGCGAACCGGGCGAGAAGAAGATCGTTTTCATCATCAATGAAGGCATCAAGGCGAAAGTCGCCTCGATCGACTTCATCGGGAATACCCGATTCTCCGATTCGAGGCTGCGCAGTCAGATGAAAGAGATCAAGGCGCACAACCTCATCACCTGGGTGCGCAAGAAGAATCTCTACATCCCCTCGAAGCTCGACGAAGACCTCGAGCACGTCAAGAACTACTACCAGGACCACGGCTACCAGGGCGTTTCGTTCGGCGATCCGCAGATCGTGACCACTAACAAACGGGTGAAGATCACCATCCCGGTCAAGGAAGGGGCGATCCACACCTTCGGCGACGTTTCGGTGGAGGGAAACACCGTTTTCACCAATGAGCAGGTCATCGGGAACTGGCCCTTGAAGAAGGGCGAGACCCTGGGCCGCAAGCCGATCCAGGCGCGCGTCGATGCGTTCGGCGACGCGTACCGCGGGCGCGGATACATCTATGCGTACGTCGATCCTGAGTACACGATCCGGGAGAACAACGTCGTCGACGTGAAGCTGCGCGTCTTCGAGGGTGACCAGTTCCGCCTGGGTCGTCTCGAGTTCACCGGGAACAACACCACCAAAGACAAGGTCCTCCGCCGCGAGATCTTCCTCGAGGAAGGTCAGATCATGGACATGGAGACTTTCAAACAGAGCCTCTACAAGCTCGGCCAGCTCGGGTACTTCAAGGTCACCGACAACCCTGATTTTCAGGTCAACCCGGCGACGAAGACGGTCGACATCACCGTCAAGGGTCTCGAGGAAGGAAAGAACGACGTGCAGTTCGGCGGCGGGTACTCCGAGGGTGGCGGGTTCTTCATGCAGGCGCAGTTTGCGACGCGCAACTTCCTGGGGGAGGGCGAGAACTTCTCCCTCGGCTACCAGCGCGGTGCCCGTACCAACTTCTTCAGCATCTCCTACGCCGACCCCTGGTTCATGGATACGCCGAACAGCCTGGGCGTCTCCCTGTACAACCGGGAGACCGTACTGCCGGCCTCCTTCGGCTTCGAACAGCGCGGCAAGGGCGGCACGGTTGCGTATGGCTATCGCCTGCGCCGATTCGACTCGCTGTCGGTGCTGTATGGCTACGAGCGCTCGCGCAGCGTCTACCAGTCGCAGGAGATCCCGGACCCGAACGGGAACATTCCGCTTCCTCTGGTCTCGGACATCAACTACGTCACTTCGACCATCGTGCCGTCGTACCGGTATGACTCGCGCGACAATCCGTTCGACACGACACGTGGATCGCGCATGAGTCTCAGCCTGGCGTACGCGGGCGGCCCGCTCGGCGGATCGGTCGAAACGTTCAAGCCGACCGCCGCGCTGACGCGTTTCCTGCGGCTGTCGAAAAAAAGCTCGATCAGTGCGAACGTGGAGGGGGGATACATCTTCTCCTTCCGCGACGACTGCGCGCATCGGTACAACGAGTTGAACCGCGAGGTGGCGGACCTCTGCGTTCCGATCTCGGACCGCTTCCTCGTGGGCGGCGAGTTTTCCGTGCGCGGATTCGGCTATGGCACGCTCGGCCCGTATGAAGACTTCCCCGGCCGCGGAGTGCGTCCGGCGGGTGGCTACAGCCACATGACGTACAACTTCGAGTACATCTATCGTGTCAACGATCCGATCCGGCTCGTGGCGTGGGCCGACGCGGGCCGCGCATACGGCTACCAGGAGTCCATCGACTTCAGCAAACTGCGCTACAGCACCGGCCTCGAGCTGCGTCTGTTCCTGCCGGTGTTCCAGTTCCCGCTGCGCTTCATCTACGCGGTGAACCTGAAGCCGGAGATCACCGACGAGTTCGAAGGCTTCCAGTTCACCATTGGGAATACGTTCTAAACGGCGGCGGCTTTAGCCGTTGTCCGATGACGACCACAGAAGGAGACCTCATGAAGAAGTTCCTCGTAACCGTAGCAGTGGCTGCCCTCGCAGCGCCGATGTTCGCGCAGACGGCCCCCGCGCGTCTGGCCGTGATCGACGTCCAGAAAGTGCTTTCCCAGTCCACAGCCGGCAAGGCCGCGTACGACAAGCTCAAGAGGGTTCAGGATGAGAAGGTCGAGCGCGCCAAGGCTCTGGATGAAGAGATGAAGAAGCTCGACGGCGAGATCGCCGCGAAGCGCATCTCGCTCAGCGAGGACAAGCTGACCGACATGCAGAAGCAGCTCGCCGAGAAGCGGATTGCCATGCAGCGCTACGCTCAGGATGCCGACCGTGAGATCGCTGAAGCTCGCGACCGTGAGCTCCAGGCCCTCGAGGCGAAGATCAAGCCGGTCATCGACGCCCTCGGCAAAGAGATGGGCATCGCCGTCATCTTCAACAAGTTCGAGTCCGGGCTGGTCTACGCGTCGGAAGCCATCGACCTGACCGACACCGTGATTCAGCGCTTCAACGCAGCAAATCCTGCGAAGAAGTAGTGAAAATCGCCGCTCGTCGAAAGCCTCCCGCAAGGGAGGCTTTTGCGTTTGCGGCGGATTGAGGATTGAGGATTGAGGATTGAGGAGGCGAGGGAATGACGCAGGCCCTCCGACTTGGTCCGAAAACCAATCCTCAATCCTCAATCCTCAATCCTCAATCCGGTACAATCCGCCCCCGCCATGCCTGCCGTGCCTCTTTCCGACATCGTGAGCCTCGTCGCCGGCCGTTATGACGGTCCGGAGCTCACCGTCGAGGGTGTCGCTCCTCTGAAAGAGGCTACGGAGAGGCAGATCAGCTTTCTTTCCAACCCGAAGTATGCCGCCCAGGTTGCCACGACCAGGGCCGCTGCGGTGCTCGTCTCGGACGATCTCGACGGGCATTCTCCGAAGTGGATCCGCGTCGCCAATCCGTACATCGCGATGGCACGCACCGTCGCAAAGTTCTTCGCGGCCCGGCCGCGGCCTGAAGGGATCTCGCTCCAGGCAGCGGTGGCGGCGTCGGCCACACTCGGGCGGAACGTCGCGGTGGGGGCGTTCACATCCATCGGGGAGAACGCCTTCATCGGCGACGACGTGGTGATCTATCCCAACGTGACCATCGACGCTGACGTGCACATCGGCGACGGCACGATCGTCTATCCGCAGGTCTCGATTCTGTACGCCTGCAGAGTGGGGCGACGATGCATTGTGCATAGCGGCGTCGTGATCGGCGGTGACGGCTTTGGATTCGCGACCGATGAGGCAGGAGACCATCACAAGATTCCCCAGGTCGGCATCGTGCGGATCGAGGACGATGTCGAGATCGGGGCCGGCACCACCATCGACCGCGGCGCGTTGGGGGAGACCGTCATTGGCGAGGGGACGAAGGTCGACAACCTCGTGCAGATCGGTCACAACGTGCGCATCGGGCGCCGCTGTCTGCTGGTCGCGCAGGTCGGCATCGCCGGATCGACCGAGCTCGGCGAGAGCGTGCAGGTTGGTGGGCAGTCGGGATTCTCCGGACATCTGAAGATCGGCGACCGCGCCCGTGTGTACTCGAAAAGCGCCGTGTTCGAGGATGTGCCCGAGGGTGTCTGGGTGCGCGGAATCCCCGCGGTCCGTCAGCGGGATTACGTGCGCCAGCAGCGAGGCGGAAAAAAATGACGACGCTCACCATCAACGAGATCATGAAGCTCCTGCCGCATCGCTATCCGATGCTGCTCATCGATCGCATCCTCGACATCGCCGACGACGGGAAGCACATCACCGGACTGAAGAATGTGTCCGCGAACGAGCAATTCTTTCAGGGGCATTTTCCGGGAGCACCGGTGATGCCCGGTGTGCTGATCGTCGAGGCCATGGCCCAGTGCGCGGGGGTGCTGTTCCTTCGGCAGATCGAAGACCGCGAAAAGAAGCTCTTCCTTTTCGGCGGCGTCGACAAGGCCCGCTTCCGGCGGCCCGTCGTCCCTGGCGATCAGCTCATCCTCGAGATCGAGGTGCTGCAGCAACGCGCCAGCACGGTGAAAGCGCGCGGCCTGGCCAAAGTGAACGGCGTGGTCGTCGCCGAAGCGGAGTTGCTGAGCGTCATGGTCGACCGTCCGGAGTGAGCAGCCCGATGTCTTCCATTGCAGAAAGCGCAGTGATCAGCAGTGAGGCCGTGCTCGCTTCCGACGTCACGGTCGGTCCGTACACCGTCATTGGTCCCCACGTCACCATCGGAGCGGGCAGCGTCGTGGGCCCGCACGTAATCATCGAGGGGCCGGCCGAGATCGGAGAACGCAACCGCTTTGTGGGTCAGTCATCCATTGGCAGCGCCCCTCAGGACCTGAAGTACAAGGGCGAGAGGACGGAGCTCCACATCGGCCACGACAACGTCTTCCGGGAGTTCGTGACCGTCAACCGGGGCACGACAGGGGGCGGCGGAATCACCACGATCGGATCGGGCAACTACTTCATGGCCTACGCGCACGTTGCGCACGATTGCCACATCGAAGACCACACGATCTTCGCGAACAATGCGACCCTGGCGGGCCACGTCGAAGTCGGCGACTACGTCACCATTGGCGCGTTCTCAGCGGTGCATCAGTTCTGCCGCGTCGGAGATCACGCCTTCATCGGCGGCGGCTCGATCTGCACGCAGGACGTCCTGCCGTTCGTCAAGACCGTCGGCAACCGGCCCGCGAAGACCTATGGCGTGAACACGATCGGTCTGGGGCGGAAGGGCATTCCGAAGGAGACCATTCAAGCGCTCCAGAGCGCCTATCGCCTCCTGGTCCGCTCCAAGCTGCCGCTGCGGGAGGCACTCGGCCGCATCGAGGCCGAGCTGGGGCTGTACCCCGAAGTGCGCTACCTCGCCGAGTTCGTGCGGAGCTCGCAGCGAGGGGTGATCCGGTGACGCACAGTCGGCAGTCGGCAGTCGGCATTCGGCAGGAGCTCAAAACGAGGCAGCAGCAGAGCCGCCTCCCGGGCACGTCCGAGCTCCTGCGTACTGCCTACTGCGTACTGCCTGCTGAGCGGGAGCAAAGACAGTGAGCGTCCGGGCCGGCATCATCGGCACCGGCTACCTCGGCCGCCTGCATGCGCGTGTGCTCACCGAGATTCCCCACGTACGGGTCGCGGGTTTCGTCGAGACGAACGATGACATTGCTGCGGAGCTTCAGTCCACTCTGAATCTGAAGAGGTACGAGAGCATCGCGGCGCTTGCGAGAGACATCGACTGCGCGGTGGTCGCCACGCCGACGACGAGCCACTACGACGTTGCGCGAGAGCTGCTCGATGCGGGCGTCGACGTGATGATCGAGAAACCGATCACCGCCACGGCAGATCAGGCCAGGCGCCTGATTCAGCTCGCGACGGAGAAGGGACGGATCATTCAGGTCGGGCATGTCGAGCGCTACAATCCCGCGATCATCGCGGTGGCCGAGCATGTCCGCTCGACGCGCTACTTCGAGGCCGAGCGTCTCGGCGTTTTCGTTCCGCGCTCGCTCGATGTCGACGTCCTCCTCGACCTCATGATTCACGACCTCAACCTGGTGCTGTCGCTGCTGCAGCAGAAGGTCGTGGAAGTACGCGCGGTCGGCGTGCCGGTGCTCACCGATAAGGTCGACATCACGAACGTTCGTCTCGAGCTGGAGAATGGTGCGGTCGCAAACCTCACCGCGAGCCGGGTCTCCCAGGAGCGCGTCCGCAAGCAGCGATTCTTCGGCAGCGACTTCTATATCTCCGTCGACACGAAAGAACAGGAAGTGAAGGGCTACCGGCTGGTTGGCCGTGACATTCAGCCGTTGAAGGTCGTCGTGGAGCACAAGGAGCCTTTGCGTGCGGAGAATGAAGCATTCCTCGCGAGCGTCCGCGACCGCACCCGCCCCGTGGTCTCTGGTGACGACGGCCTCGCCGCCGTCGAGCTCGCGCAACGTGTGGGCGAGGCGATCGAGAAATCCGTACAGAGGTTCAGATCATGAGTGACATCTCGATCGGCATCATCGGCGGCTCGGGCCTCTACGCGATGGAAGGTCTGAGCGTGCTTTACGAGCGCAGCATCGATACGCCGTTCGGCGCGCCCTCGGATCCCTACGTGATCGGTGAGCTCGACGGTGTCGGTGTCGCGTTCCTCGCGCGCCACGGGCGCGGCCATCGTTTCACACCGTCCGAGGTCAACTACCGCGCGAACATTTACGGGCTCAAAGTTCTGGGCGTGCACACCGTTCTCTCCGCGAGCGCCGTCGGCTCGCTCAAAGAGGAGTACCACCCGACCGACATCGTCTTCCCGCTTCAGTTCATCGACCGCACGCGGCATCGCCCGGACACATTCTTCGGCAACGGCCTCGTCGGACATGTGCCGTTCGCGGATCCGATCTGCGCAGCCGTGTCCTCGCTCATGGGAGCAGCGGCTCGGGAGGCGGGCGCGCGGGCGCATCAGGGCGGCACGTATGTGTGCATGGAGGGTCCGCAATTCTCCACACGCGCGGAATCGAACCTCTATCGCTCCTGGGACGCGGACGTGATCGGCATGACCAACCTGACCGAGGCGAAGCTGGCCCGGGAGGCGGAGCTCTGCTACGCAACCATGGCGCTCGTCACGGACTACGACTGCTGGCACCCCGACCATGACGACGTCAGCATCGAGCAGATCCTGGGCTACCTGCGCGCCAACGTGGCCATCGCCCAGACCATCCTGCGCGCATCGATCCACTCAGCTGCACGGCGCAATCGGGACTGCGGATGCGTCAACGCGTTGCAGTTCGCGATCCTCACGGACCGCGGAGCAATTCCCCCCCGCGTCAAAGACGATCTCGCGCCGATCATCGGAAAATACATTGTCTAGTCTTCGAGTCTTCGAGCCATCAAGTCGTCGAGGAGCACAGCTCGAAGACTCGAAGACTCGAAGACTCGAAGACTGTCAGGAGGCTACATGCCCATCCTCGTAGTCGGTAGCGTCGCATTCGACTCGCTCGAAACTCCCTTTGGGAAAGTGGACCGCTGCATCGGCGGATCGGCGACGTATTTTTCGGTCGCGGCGTCGTTCTTCACGGAGGTGGAGCTCGTCGCTGTCGTTGGCGAGGACTTCACTGAAGAGGATGCGTCCGTCTTTCAGGGGCGGAAGATCAACACGGAAGGTCTGCAGCGCATCCCCGGGCAGAAGACGTTCTTCTGGAGTGGCGAGTATGGGTACGACCTCAACGTCGCGAAGACGCGCGATACGCAACTGAACGTTTTCGCCGACTTCGCGCCCCAGCTCAACGAGCGGCAGAAGAAAGCAGACGTGCTGTTCCTGGCGAACATTCAGCCGGAACTGCAGCTGGACGTGCTCCATCAGGCGGAGCGTCCTCGGCTCGTTGCGCTGGACACCATGAACCTCTGGATCTCCATCAAGCGACCGGAGCTCGAGCGCGTCATTCGGGAAGTGGATCTGGTGATCATCAACGAGGCGGAGGTGCGCCAGTTCACGAAGGAAGCGAATCTCGTGAAGGGGTGCCGCGAGATCCTCGCGCTGGGACCGTCGACGCTGGTTGTCAAACGCGGCGAATACGGCGTGCTGATGATCACCAGAGACGCGATCTTCGCGGCGCCGGCGTATCCCCTGGAGAACGTTTTCGATCCCACGGGCGCCGGCGATACCTTTGCCGGCGGCTTCCTCGGCTACCTGGCTTCGCGCAGTGAGATCCATGACCGGGAGCTCCGCCGCGCGATCATCTTCGGGAGCGTGCTGGCTTCGTTCACCGTCGAGAAGTTCTCTCTCGATCGTCTTCGCGAGATTTCACTGCGCGAGATTCACGAGCGCTACGCCGACTTCCGGGCGCTGACGCACTTCGAAGACTTCGACTCGTGATTCAGCTCGCAGCTCGCAGCTCTCAGGAGACCGGGGACGTCTCCTGCGAGCTGAGAGCTGAGAGCTGAGAGCTGCGAGCTAAAGGCCGCTACCGCGCGCCGAAGACCACCTCTCCGCCGACGACCGTATAGAGCACCTTCGCCTTGTACAGGTCAGCCGACGGCATCGCGTAGAGATCCCCTTCGACGATGGTCAGGTCGGCGAGCTTGCCGGGCTCGATCGTGCCACGCGTGCGCTCTTCGAACGCCGCCCAGGCGGCGTCGTGCGTGAATCCGCGAATCGCCTCCGGGAGCGTCAGGTGTTGCGAGGGATACCAGCCACCCGGGGGAGTCCCGGCCTGATCCTGCCGGGTCACGGCGGCGTAGAGTCCGAAGAAGGGATTGACCTCCTCCACCGGAAAATCGGATCCGAGGGCGATTCTCCCGCCGGCGTCGAGGATGGTCCGCCACGCGTAGGCTCCCTTGATTCGCTCGGCGCCGACGCGTGCTTCCGCCCAGTACATGTCCGACGTCGCATGCGTGGGC
>JANMSA010000518.1:0-1949 GCA_031388865.1 Acidobacteriota bacterium
CCATCGTAGACCTGCTCGTAGTCGGGCCGGTTGGTCGTGACCTTGAAGACCCCGACTGGCACGGTGGACTTGAGCCGGTCTACGATGGTATCGAGTTCAACGCCACCAAGCGTCTGTCCAACCGCTGGATGATGCGCGGAAACGTGTCCTATAACGACTGGAAGCAGAATGTCGGCCCCGGCGGCTTCGTCGATCCGACAAACCTCCTCGCGGGGTACGGTTGCTCTAGCTGCGATGACTCAATCGTTGTGGAAGGTTCGGGCACGGGGAGCGGCGCCAAAGGCGGCATTTACATCAACTCCCGTTACTCGTACAACCTGACGGGTCTTCTGCAGTTGCCATGGGACGTTTCGTTCGGAGCCAGCGTAGCCGGACGCGAAGGTTACCCAATCCCATACTATGTGCGCGTCAGCACGCCGCGGGGCGAGGGATCGAAAAGCGTTCTGGTCAACGGCGTCGATCCGGAACGGCACGACGACGTCCTCAACCTCGATCTCCGTCTGGGCAAGGAATTCCGGATGGGGCCTGTGGGAGTCACCATCTCAGCCGACGTCTTCAACGTGACCGACGAGCGGACCGAGCTGCAGCGCCAGCACCGCCAATTCTGCGGTTCAGCCGCTGTTGGTTGCGGACGCAACCTTACGACGGGGGCGGCTGTTGGAACCACCAATCGTATTACCGAGCTCCAGAGCCCTCGCGTGATCCGTTTCGGAGCACGCCTGAACTTCTAAAGTTTTCGTCCCATCGTATTTGATCGAAGCCGCCGGAGAATTTCCCCGGCGGCTTCTTTTTTTGCCCGCTCGGAGGGACACCCGTGCGCAACCGAATTTTTGGAGTGATGGCCATCGCAGTTTTCGTTTCATCGACTCTCATGGCTCAGGCCTGGCGTGGTAACGGCCGCCTTCAGGGGACCGTCACCGACGAAGACGGAAAGCCCGTCAAAGGCGCCAAAGTGATGCTTCGCGCCGTCCGCGGCAGCAATACCGGCCCCGATCTCACCACCAATGACAAGGAGAAATGGGCCGTTCTCGGTCTGATCGGCGGGCAGTGGGACATCGACGTCGAAGCCGAAGGCTACAAGCCGAGGAAGATGAGCGTTCAGCTCAGCGAAGTCGACCGCATGCCGCCCGTCCCCATCAAGGTCGAGAAACTCCCCCCGCCCGAGCCCGAGCGGGTGGTGGAGGCGCCCCGCGAAGAAGTTCGCGTCGCCGGACAGGCCGTCGCGCCGGAGATCGCCGCTGCTCTGGAGGCCGGTAACCAATACATCGCCGACAGCAACTTCAAGGCGGCGATCGTCGAGTACGAGAAGGCCTATGTCGCGCTTCCAACGAACGTGGCGCTGAAGATGGCATTGGCCCGAGCCTACTACGGTGCCGGTCAGGGTGACAAAGCTATCGCCATTCTCAAAGAGGTTTACACAGCCGACAGCACCAACACCAATGCGCTGATTCTGCTGTGCAACCTTCTTCTGGAAGCAGAAAAGTTCGACGAGGCCAGGACGTTTCTCGAAAAGATTCCGGCCGGCTCGATCACCGATCCAACGGTGATGACAAACTTCGGGAAGCATTTCTATAACAAGAACAGGATCAAAGACGCCTGGAAATATTTTGACGCCGCCGTAACTCTCGGACCGACCATCGCCGAGAGCTACTATTACCGTGCCCTGGCCGAGATTCAGCTCGACAAGAAGGCCGAGGCGAAAAACGATCTGAAGAAGGTCATCGAGCTCGCGCCGGACAGCCAGGATGCGAAGGACGCGAAGGAGATGCTCGCAGCTCTGAAGTAATCGGTAACGGATTCGACACAACTGGTTCAGAACAGGGCCGCGCAAGGTTCTGCATGAGGCTTACGAGTATCCTGACAGCGTAGGGGCGCGTTGCACGCGCCCGGCAACGAGAAATTCGCCGGGCAACACTTCGATGACTGCGCGACGGATTTCGGGGTATCGG
>JANMSA010000289.1:0-5493 GCA_031388865.1 Acidobacteriota bacterium
TCGCCAATCAGTACGGCGACTGGGTCGTCGACGAGGACCTCAAGCTGCAGGGCAAGCTCGTCACTGGCGAAGCGATCGCCGATCTCGGCGGGGCAACCCTCGCTCTACGGGCGTACCAGAAATCGCTGGAAGGCAAACCCCGCATCACCGTGGACGGTTACTCATCCGAGCAGCGCTTCTTCCTCGGATTCGCACAGGTGTGGGGGCAGAACATGGCGCCGGAGGAGGCACGGCGGCGGGCGCTGACCGACCCACATGCTCCCGGACCGGCGCGCGTGAACCTTACGGTCATGAACATGCCGGAGTTCGAGGACGCGTGGAATTGTCCGAAGGGCAGGAAGATGACCCGAACGGCCGAGGCGCGGTGCACGATCTGGTAGTGCGCTTGTTGTCGGTTGTCGGTTGTCAGTTGTCAGTTCTCCGGGCAGCGCGGCCGGGACGATGACTCCCGGACAACCGACAACTGACAACTGACAACTACATGTACCCACTGGAACCCGATGCTGCCGAAATGCATCGCCTCGTGGACGAGGCGATGCAGCGCATTGTCCAACACATCGCGTCGCTCGGTTCCCAGCCGGCGATGAACGTCGAGGGAGCGACCGAGTACGCTCGGACACTCATCGAGCCGCTGCCGCAGCGCGGGGAGTCGTACGAGAAGCTGCTCGACTTCCTGTTCGACGAGGCCATTCCGCGATCGTTCACGGCTGCAGGGCCGGGCTATCTGGCGTATGTGCCTGGCGGCGGGCTCTTTCACGCAGCCGTGGCGGATCTGATCGCGGATGCCGTGAACCGTTATGTGGGCGTGCACGCAGCCGCTCCCGCGCTGGTGCAGTTGGAGACGAACGTCGTTCGCTGGTTCTGCGAGATCGTGGGGATGCCCGCGGGAGCGGGAGGCGTCCTCACGAGCGGCGGGTCGCTCGCGAACTTCACCAGCATTGTCACCGCGCGCAAAGCTCTTCTGCCGGAGGATTTCCTCAGCGGCACGCTGTACTGTTCCAATCAGATCCATCACTCGTTTCAGAAGGCGGCGAATCTCGCGGGATTTCCTTATGCGAACGTTCGCGAACTGCCGGTCGATGAGCAGTTCCGGATCCGCGTGGATGCCCTCGAGGAGGCCATTGACGCAGATCGCCGGGCGGGGTCGACGCCTTTCCTGATCGCGGGAAGCGCAGGAACGACCGGGACTGGCGCAGTGGACGATCTGCAGGACCTGGCCAGGGTCGCGCGCGAACAGAAGATGTGGTTTCACGTCGATGGCGCGTATGGCGCGCTGTTCATGCTCACAGAGCGTGGACGCGCAGCGTTGCGTGGCATCGAGCAGGCGGATTCCGTCATCCTCGATCCGCACAAGACCCTGTTCCTCCCTTTCGGCACCGGCGCCGTGCTGGTGCGTGACGCGAGGACGCTTCGCCGCGCGCACTCGTTGCACGCGGACTACCTCCCGGACATGCAGCAGGACGATGAGCTGATCGATTTCTGCGAAATCTCTCCCGAGCTCTCCCGCGACTTTCGCGGCCTGCGCGTGTGGCTCCCGCTGAAGATGTTCGGCATCGGGCCGTTCCGCGAGCAGCTGGACGAGAAGCTGGACCTGATCGCCTACGCGGTCGAAAAACTGCGCACGATTGACGGCATCGAGATCGTGGCGGCCCCGCAACTGACCATCACCGCCTTTCGTTTCCACGACGACGACGCGCGCACGCGCGAGCTCCTGAACCGCATCAATGCGCGCAAGCGTGTGATGCTCACGCCAACCACCACCCCGGATGGCCGCTTCGTGATCCGCATCGCCATCGTCTCCCACCGCACCCACCGCGACCGCGTGGACATGATGCTCGAGGATGTGCGGGCGGCCTGCGATGAGTGCTAGTCGACGAAATCTCGACTCGAGCTTCTGGCGACACGACCGACGTGCATCTTGAAGCCGGCCGCCTTGGAGGTGTCCTCCACACGACCCGTTGTCGGTTGTCGGTTTTCCACCGCCCTCACACCCGTTGCTCATCCAGTTGATCATCCAAGGGGACCCGACTGAGCAACAGGAGTGAGGCGGTCAGGCGGCCTGAATGAGCAACGGGTGTGAGGGCGGGTGGAGAACCGACAACCGACAACCAAGAACGATGAGCTGAATTGGCCCGCCGTTTCCTCTGACGTTTGCGCCTTGCTGCTCAGGATGAACGAGGAGATAGGTGGGACGGCAGTCGCGGCGACGACAACAGCTCCGCGAACACCTCCCATCGGCGCTTGGTGGCACCCTTCGCGCGCGCTTCGACGTAGTCGCGAACCAGATCCTGGCCGAGGTTGTAGTTGATGACGTAGCTGCGGTACTGCTCGATGAACTTCACGCGCTGGCGCGCGCGGTCAGGTGCCATCAGCGCGTAAGTCGTGAGCCATTCGGCTGCCGCGGTCGCGGAGATCTCGCCGTCGAGGTAGCGGCGTGCTGCTTCGTTGCCCGCGTAGCCGGTGCGCCCCACCAGCTCATGAACGCGGTAGTAATGCTCTGCGCGCGACGGATCGAGTCCTGCGATTGGAAAGAGTTGCTCCTTCTCCATGAGCACGCGCTCGTCGAAGGGAAACGCGATGTCGATGCCGTAGTTCGCGCTGCCTTCTGCGATGAGCGATTGCGGAGAGAACAATGCGTATACGGAGAACTCCGGCCATCCCCGGTCGCGCACCAGGGTCTTCTCGAGCAGGGAGTTGTAGACGTGGTGCCCGGGGAATCCCTCGTGACAGGCGAGGTCGATCGCGCGGTCGATGAAGACCGGCAGGTCGGTGTTTACCTGAATGAGACTGCGAAAGCCTCCCTGGTACCAGTTGTAGCCGCTCCACGACTTCCCGTTCACATACTCGACGGTGAAGGTTTCGCCCGAGGGGAGGGGCAGGTGCTCGATCGTCTTCGCGCGGCAGATGTCGATGGCCGCACCGAAGACGGCGTCGAGTCGCTCTCGTGGAATGACGAAGTCTGTGCGGAAGGATTCCAGCCGCTCCGGGAGCGAGCTGCTACCTGGCAGCTGCTCTTCGATCAGCGCATTGAGCTGGCGGAAGTGTTCCTCTCCCTGAATGGGCGCCACCGCGTCGTAGAGAGCCTGCGATTCTTCGTCGAAGCGCAGCTGCCGCCCCCCGAGCATCTCCGCGCGTACGATCAGCGCGTCCATCTGACGGCGGAGATACTCGAGGCGCAGGGTCTCCATTTCTTCGGCTGGTGTTGCGCGGGACTGGAGGTCCTCGCGCAACACCAGCGCGGCAGAAAGGATGAAGGGAAGGGTTGGCCGAGTGGCGCGCACTTCCTCGCGCCACTCGGCCGGACCGTAATAGGCATCGACGTAGTCGGCGTCGTGTTCGCCCAACGACAGGACGAGCTTCACGTAACGTTCAGCGGCGTCGTTCATGCCGCAGCATCGTATTACGGCTTGTAGACGTGCAGTTTTCCACCCTCGAGGCGATAGGAGTAGCCGGCGTCGCGGATGATGTCGTCGAGAGCCTGGTCCCACGGCATCTTGTGCACCTTCACGTTGATCGTGCCGTGGACCTCCGTCGCGACCGTGACCTGCAGTCCCGAGAGTTCTCCGAAGGTCTTCAGCACGTCGCGAATGTCGGCGTTCGACAGATTGAGTGAGATTGGCCTGCCGCTGTAGGTACGCACCTCGGCGGGGCCTGGCGCTGGAAAGTCGGTAGCGGTGCGCTGCGTTTCCCGGCCGTCGCGTGTCACGAGCATCGTGATCGTGCCACTACCGTCCTCACGCGGCTCGATCTCGATCAGCCATTGGTGCTGCGCACCTGCCTCGGCGCGGTCGAAGGTGATCGACGCCTTCTCGCCCGCGCGCGTCTTCACGACGGGCTCCGTGAGGACGTTGCCGCTGGTCGTATCGACGACGCTCAGGCGGACCGTCAGGATCCCGGCGTCGTTCCTGTTCATCGAGTAGTTGAGTTGATACTGCTCTGGCTGCGTGCGAATGGGATCGGCAGTGACGACGCCCGCCGCGCCGACGGCCAGGAGGACGGCGAGCACCGCGGAGGTCACGATGGTGCGATGCGACAACGCGGACTTTCTCAGTGTTTCGTAGATCATGAGATGTTCGATCCTTTCTTTCAGATGCGCGCTGGCCATGCACGACACTGCAGAGATACGCGGCGCGACGACGGAGCGGCAGATCTTCGCGAGCGCGCTGACGTACGTTTCAGCGGGCAGCGCAGCGTCTGCCACGCGCTCGTCGCATGCCGCTTCCCTGGCGGCGGCGATTCTGCGGTGGGCAAGCCAGACGAGCGGGTTGAACCAGAACAGCGAACAGACCACGGCCTCGGCCACGCCGAGAAGGTTGTCGTGCCGAGCCACGTGTGCGCACTCGTGGCACAGCAGCGACCGGAGCTCCTCGTCGTCGAGGGTCTCGCAGCCGTCCGCCGGGAGGATGATCACCGGGCGTAGCACGCGGACGACCGCCGGTGCCTCGCACGTGGGGGATGAAATGAGGTCAATGCTGCGCTGCAGGCCAAGGCGATGGCGCACGTCGTCGAGCGCGCGAACGGCGCGGGCCGAAGGAGGGACGGCGGTTCGCATCGCGGTGGAGATCAGCCGCTGTGTCGTCATCCACCAGCGGAGGAGAAACAGGGCCGCTACTCCGATCCAGATCGCGACCAGGATGTTCATCGTTTGTGGAGCGGAGGCCTTCATTCCCCCGGGGATCTGGAAAGGAGCCAGGTTCAGGGTGCCGTTGAAGAGGGAGGTCGTCGTGACCTGTGACCGCTCCAGAAGATTCGCGATGGCGGGGGCTGGCAAAGCGAGCGATGACATTCCGGCGATGAGGATCGCGTGACGCGTGCGCGCGGTGAGCGGGCGGATCCATCGGGCCGCGGCCAGCACGACAGCGAGGATCAGGCTGGACACGATGACGTGCGTGACGACGTCTGCGATCACTTGCGCCCTCCCTTGGCCTGCTTCGCGCCTTCGGCTTCCTCGAGCGCCTTCAGGTCTTCGAGAGTGAGCTTCCCACTCTCCAGGAGATGCGCGACGACCGGCTGGGCGGAGCCTCCGAAGAGCGCGAGCAGATCATCGACGACGCGGCGGTATGCGGAGGTTCGAGTGAGGACCGGCGCGAACATCAGCGCGTTCCCGATCTTGCGCGTCCGGCGGACAGCTCCTTTCTGCTCCAGCCGCTGCACGATCGTCTGCACGGTCGTGTAGGCCGGGCGCTTCCTCTCGGAAAGCGCGTCCATGACCTCGCGTACCGAGGCCTCTTCCAGGCGCCACAGCAGGTCCATGACCTCGAGCTCGAATTTCGTCAGCTGGATACGCATGTCGTAGTAGAAACTACGACACGTGTAGTAGTAAGTCAAGCCTTGGCTGGCACCGGGCAGGGGAGTGGGCACGCCTTTCGCGATGCGTTCACCCAGATGAACCATTGCGCAAAGTGCGGCGCGCCCCTCCCTCCAGGCGCCGAGTTTTGTCCCCGGTGCGGAACTGCGCTTGCGGTCGCTCCATCACCTTCACCGGTCGTGGGG
>JANMSA010000311.1:0-3474 GCA_031388865.1 Acidobacteriota bacterium
GGCCCGGGGGGGGGGCGCCCCCGCCCCTCTCCCCAGCCGTCCCCCCCCCCCCTCCCCCCCCCCCCCCCGACGCTCGGGATGACAGCGTTGGACGCTTCCGGATCGCTGACGCGAACCTGATCACGCGCCCTTCTTCCCCACGACGATCAGGCTCAGCCCGGTGCTGGGATTCTCTCCCTCGAGTGCGCGGAAGAGGGGGACTAGGCGATCGAAGACCCGTGACTGACCGCTGGGCAGGGCTTTGCGGCGCAGGAGTCGGGCGTTGACCCACCAGGCTGCCTTGCCGATCACATTCTGAAAGCTCACGTGCTCCACCTCGAAGCCCGCCTGTTGCACTTTCTCCACCAGCTCGTCCTTCTCGTAGCGGCGTTGATGTCCGATGCCGCGGTCCATCGATCCGAACAGGGATCGGCCGGCGGGGACGAAGACGATCACGCGTCCGCCGGGCTGCAGGAGCTGATGAGCGCGACGCAGGGCGCCGGCGTCGTCCGTGGTGTTTTCGAGGACGTTGATGGCCGCGACCGTGTCGAACTGGTGATGCGCAAGGCGAAGCGCGTCGTCGGACTCGAGGTCCATGCGCTCGACGACCACCCCAGGACGCCGGCGAAAGGCGTTGCGAAGCCGGTCGACGTATGCCGTTTCCTTGTCGGCGGCGACGATCAGCTCGCGCCCGTAGAAAAAGCGCGTCATCGCGCCGCTGCCCGCGCCGGCCTCGAGCACGCGCTGACCCACGAACGGCGCGATGCGGTCCCAGACCCAGCGGTTGTATCGCGTGAGACGCGATCGGCGCCGAATCTGCGTGAAGGTGCGCGGCTCACTCGTCGAGTCGTGGAAGAGACCGTAGCGGAGGATCGTCCAGATCGCGACGAAGCCGTCCTTCCAGTTGATCTTCTTCCCTTCCCAGTAGTCGCGCCCGTAGTAGGCGATGGGCACTTCGTAGATCCGGTACCCGCGTTTGGCGAGCTTGGCGGTGATCTCGGGCTCAATGCCGAAACGGTTCGAGCGGAGCTTGATCGACTGGATCACGTCGCGGCGGAAGACTTTGTAGCAGGTCTCCATGTCCGTCAGATCGAGGTTGGTCGTGGCGTTGGAGAGGAACGTGAGGAAGTTGTTTCCGAGCCGGTGCCAGAAGAGCATGACCCGGCGCGGATACCCCTCGAAGCGGGAGCCGAACACCGCGTCCGCATGTCCGTCCACGATCGGCTGGATGAGCTTCGGATACTCCTCCGGGTCGTACTCGAGGTCGGCGTCCTGAATCAGGACGATGTCGCCCAGGGCCTCGTCGATCCCCCGCCGGATCGCAGCGCCCTTGCCCTGATTGACAAGCTGGATGAAATGGCGGATCTCCGGCCACTCGCTGGCCAGACGGGCGACGATGTCGCACGAGCCATCCGTCGACTGATCGTCGACGACGATGATCTCCTTCTCGATCGGCACCTCGCGGACGCGACGCAACAGCTCCGCGACCGTCGCCCTTTCGTTGTAGCAGGGGACGATCACACTGAGGAGCGGCGGGCGGGGTTCAGACGGCATCGCGGCGCATTGTAAGGGGCGAATGAAGGATGAAGGATGAAGGATGAGGGCGGAAGAATGAATCGGAGCACCCACTTGTAGCTCTGTGGGGCTCATCCTTCATCCTTCATCCTTTATCCCCCGTGAGGCTTTACGATTCATCCTTCATCCTTCATCCTTCCGCCTTGTCCCACCAGACGAACGAGACGCTGAGAAAGTCGCTGCACATCGCCTTCGGCCTGGGCGCGTTCGCGCTGAAGTGGCTGCCGTGGTACGCGGCGGCCGCAGTTTGCGTCGTGGCCATCCTCGGCAACTGGCTGATCCTGCACCGGATCGTGGGCAGATCGGTGGCGCGTCACGAGCGCGGATTCGACACCGGAATCGTGCTCTATCCGGCGATGGTGCTCGTGCTGATTCTCTTGTTCAGGCATCAGTTGCACTTTGCCGCCGTGGGGTGGGTGTTGCTGGCGTTTGGCGACGGTGTGGCGACGCTGGTGGGCAAGGCGGTGGGCATCGCGCCCTTGCCCTGGAATCGCGAGAAGAGCTGGGGCGGACTGGTGGCGTTCTTCATCGCGGGGAGCGTCGCAGGAATGGCGGTCGCGTTCTGGATGGACTACCGGCAGCCGCTGGTGGTCGTAATCGCTGCCATCGCCGCTGCGATCGTAGAATCGCTGTCGCTGCGGATCGACGACAACGTCACGGTGCCGCTTGCAGCCGCGGTCGCCCTCGTGGTCTTCGGGATCCCGGTTCACGAAGCCGCGTTCGTGTGGCCTGCCACCACCGCCTGGCTGATCGTCAACGCGGCCCTGGCGCTGGCCGGGTACTTCACCCGTAGCGTGGACTTTTCCGGAGCCCTGGGCGGGTGGTGCCTGGGCGCGGTTCTGATTCTGGGCGCCGGCTGGCCGCTGTACGTGGCGCTTCTGACATTCTTCATTCTGGGGACGGTAGCGACGAAGCTCGGCTACTCGCGCAAGGCGCGCCTGGGTCTGGCGCAGGAGGGTGGGGGCCGCCGGGGATTCAGCCATGCGTTTTCGAACGTGGGCGTTGCCGCGATCTGCGCGATAGCCGTGTGGCGGTACAGCCGGATCGAGCTCGACCCGCTCGCGGCCATGATCCTTCCGTACTTCATGGGGATTGCGGCACTTGCGACCGCAGCCGCCGACACGATCGCATCGGAGATCGGGCAGCTCGCCGGCCGTCGCGCGTTTCTGCCGCTGACCTTCCGGCCGGTGCCGGTGGGCACGGAGGGCGCAGTCTCGGTCGAGGGAACTCTGGCCGGACTGGCCGGCGGATTCGCGGTCGCGGTGGCGGGCGTCCTCGCTTTGCACTATGGTCTCCTCCGCGTCGAGCTCGCGGCGATCGGTTTCATCACCGCATCCGCATTTCTGGGCTCGTACTTCGAGAGCATCGCCGGGAGCTGGAATCGGAAGCGCAGCTCGCCCGTGCCGAACGGCGTGTTGAATTTCTTCAACACCGCGGCCGGAGCGCTGCTGCTCTACATCGCATGGGAAATCAGTCACTGAAGAAAGTGGTCATCGTCGGCCGTCCGAATGTGGGCAAGTCGACGCTTTTCAACCGGCTCTCCGGCAAGCGCCGGGCGCTGACGCACGACCTGCCGGGCATGACCCGCGACCGGCTCACCGGGATCGTCGAGCTCGACGACGGACGTCGCTATGAGCTCACCGACACGGGCGGACTGGAGTACGGCGACTCGCCGATGTCGGCTTACGCTGGCGACATTCGTGAGCAGGCGCAACGAGCGCTGAAAGAGGCCGACTTCATCCTCTTCCTGGTGGACGGGGCAGCCGGGCTCCTGTCCGAGGATCGGGAGATTGCTCAGGATCTGCGGGCGGAGTCGGCGCGGACAGTCCTGGTCGTCAATAAGATCGATCGCAAGGATGCCCAGGCGGCGGTCAACGAGTTCTGGGAGCTCGGCTTCGAGCGTGTGCTTGCCATCTCCGC
>JANMSA010000345.1:0-19547 GCA_031388865.1 Acidobacteriota bacterium
CGTCTCGGAGGTCGCCGGCGGCAGCGTGAGCTCCGTCGCTACCGGCACCGGCTCCGGGTCCGGCGCCACAATTGTGAAGAGCTTCAAGCCCGCTTTCGCGCCTGCATCGCGCAGGCGTACGTTGCCGCGCCCCTCCCTCACCGCTTCCTCGGTTAGGAACAGCGTATTCGGCGCCAGATGGCCCAGCGTCGCAAACGCCTTCAGCAGCGTTGCGCCGGACGCGACTCCATCAACGATCTCCAGCTCACCCGCGTGGAGGAGCATCCGGATCTGGAGCGGCTCCCCGTCCAGCTGGCGCGGCGTCAGGTCGAACTCGGCTTTCCGTCCCGCTTCGAGAGCCGCTTCGATCGTGGGCAGCTCCGCAATCATGCGCGTGCCGAACGGGTCGATGACCTGACCGTCGAAGAGGTAGACGGACTCGCCCAGGATCTGCTGCATGCGTGCAGCAGCCTTTGCCGCGCGCTCCGGATGCTCGCCCGACAGCGCCTCGTAGTTGGCGACCTCGGCAACGAACAGGATCGAGCGGCGGGCGTCGGTCGCGCTGCCCACCGGCGCTGTGATCCGTTTCTCGAGCTGCTGCGCGAACGTCGCGGCGGAGGGCTCGATCTTTTCGATCAGCTCGACGAGTGCGCGAACGTCCCTCACGCGCTTGAACGGATCCTTGAACAGGCAAGCGCCGAGCACCGTCAGAACCGACTTGTCGATGTCGGGATTCGCCGTGCGGGGCGACAGCGGCTGGCCTTCCACGACGGCGCGCGCGACGTCGACCGCCGTCGCGCCCTGGAACGGCACCTTGCCCGTGCCGAGCTCGTACAGCACGCTGCCAACGGAGAAGACGTCCGTGCGCTCATCAACGCTCGCCGACGCGATCTGCTCCGGCGCAAGATACGCGACGCAGCGAGGGTCGCTCCCCTTCTGCTGATACGCACTCGAGGCATGCTCACGGCGCAACAGGTTGCCGATGTTCAGGCCGCCCAGCTTGACCTGTCCTTCCGGCGTGATCAGGACTGCGTCACCGTTCACGTTTCCGTGAAGGATGTTCTTCGCGTGCAGGTACTTCACGACCGACGCAAGCTGAAACGCGAGCTGGAAGAACTCCTCCCTCTGGACCGGCTTCCCCTGCAGTCGTCGCGGCACCGGCTGCGCGTCGAGACGATCCATCACCATGAGCAGGTTGTCCTCGTGCGGCAGGATCTCAAGGATAGGAACGAGAAACGTGTGGTACAGCGCCGCCGCGATGCGCACCTCTCGAATCAGGGCATCACGTTTCTGAGGCTCCTTCGGCAGCTGCCGCGTCAGCAACTTGACAGCGACCGGTTTGCCGTTGCGCGTGTCTTCCGCGAGCCAGACCGAGGAACCCACGCGCTCTCCGAGAAGAAAGGGGCCGATGGGCGCAGTCGCGGACATGGGTGCGTCCGGATTATAGGTGTGTTCGTGCGCAGTAGGCAGTAGGCTGGAGGCTGGAGCAGAAGCAAGGGACCGGGCGGCGGTCTCCGTCTGCATACTGGAAATGGAGGGCGTGCCGGGCCTGCTAAACATGCCGCCGTCATCACGGCGTCGCGTTCACTCGATGCTCATGAGGTCGGCGCCTGCTTCGACGGTCTGGCCGACGGTCACGAACAACTCCTGAACCGTGCCGTCGGCCAACGCCTGGATCTCGTTCTCCATCTTCATGGCCTCGAGGATGAGCAGGCCTGCGCCTCTGCTCACCGCATCCCCTTGCGCCACGAGGATGCGCACCACGCGGCCCGGCATCATGGCCTTGATCGTGCCGGTGCCCCCGATCTCGTCCTCCCGGCCGCTTCGCTTCGCCGCAAGAGGGTCGATGACCTCGACAGAGACCGTCCTGCCGCCGAAAGAAATCTCGTGGCGGTTCCCTTCGCGATGGTCGACCAGAGAGAACTGCGTCCCGTCCTCGAGCCGCAGCGATCGCACATAGCGTCCGATGTTCACGAAATCGGCCACGATCCAACGATCCTCGATCCGCACGCGGTAGCCGGTGCCATGCCGATGAACTTCCACCGAAAGATCGTTCTCACCATGGCGGACGATGAAATTCATCGCAGCGCTTCCTTCCGCGCCGCGTCGCGCCAGCGTGAACCAACGTCATCCGGCAACTTCACGTTCTGAGACTCCTCGAAGGCGAGGATCACTGCCGCCACGATCGCCGCATCGCGTTGACGCGGGTCCACGGGAAGCGGCGCGAGGTCGATCTGCGGCAGGATGCGGTCGATGAAGCCGGTATCGAACTCTCCCGCGATGAAGTCGGGATTGTTCATGATGTAGGTGAAGAACGGGATGGTGGTCATGATCCCTTCGACGCGGTACTCGGCGAGCGCGCGTCGCATCCGCGCGATCGCAGCCTCGCGCGTCGGTCCGTGCACGATCAGCTTGGAGAGCATCGGGTCGTAAAACACGGGCACGGTGTACCCCGCATACACGCCCTGATCGTTTCGGACCCCCGGCCCCTCGGGCAGGTTGATGTAGCGAATCAGACCCGGCGAAGGCGCAAACCTTCTGGCGGGATCTTCCGCGTAGATGCGGCACTCGATGGCGTGGCCGGTGGGCTTCAGGTCGCCCTGCGTGAACGTGAGCTTCTCGCCACGCGCGACGCGAAGCTGTTCCTTCACCAGGTCCACGCCCCAGACCATCTCGGTCACCGGATGTTCCACCTGAAGGCGCGTGTTCATCTCCAGGAAATAGAACTCCCGGTCCGGCCCCATCAGGCACTCGATCGTACCCGTGGAGTAGTAGTCCACGGCCGCTGCGGCCTTGACCGCCATTGCGCCGAGCTTCTCGCGCAATGGCGCGTCCACGACGGGCGACGGGGACTCCTCGACGACTTTCTGATGCCGGCGCTGCAGAGTGCACTCCCGCTCCCCGATGTGTACGATGTTGCCGTGCTGATCTCCGAGAACCTGCACTTCGATGTGGCGCGGAGACTCGATGAACTTCTCGGCATACACGGAGCCGTCGCCGAAGAACGACACGGCCTCGCTGGTCACCCGTTCGAATGAGGGGAGAAGGTCTTCTTCGCGATCGATGCGCCTCATCCCCTTGCCGCCGCCACCGGCGGCTGCCTTGATCATGATCGGGAAGCCGGACAGGCGCGCAAATGCGGCGATCTCGTCGAACGACTTGACCGGATCGACGAGTCCCGGCACGACCGGCACACCGGCCGCCTGCATCCGCGAGCGCGCCTCGGTTTTCGATCCCATCGCGTCGATCGATTCAGGTGACGGGCCGATGAAGAGCAGTCCCGCGTCGCGGCAGGCGCGCGCGAACCCGGCATTTTCCGAGAGGAAGCCATAACCAGGATGGATCGCGTCCGCCCCGCTCTTCTTCGCCGCGTCGAGGATGCGGTCGATGCGCAGGTAACTCTCTCGCGATGGCGCAGGACCGATGGGGATGGCCTGATCGGCGTATACGACATGCAGCGCGGTCCGGTCCGGCTCTGAATAGACCGCGACCGTCGGGTAGCCGAGCTCACGGCACGCGCGGATGATGCGGACTGCTATCTCGCCACGGTTGGCGATGAGGACTTTCATGCCGGCGCGCATTGTACGGCGCTTCGCGCGGAGCCGAGGGCGGAGGGCCGGGGACCAGGCCGGCCTAGAGAGTCAAAGCTCATTGCAGATGAGTCAAGTTCCTTGGAGCTTCGAGTGGCGAATGAGCAACTCCAGTCGACACTCAATTCGACGAGACCCATCCCATCGAGATCCTTCTCCCCCGCGCACGGGGGAGAAGGGTCTCGTTGGAGAGTGTCGCGAGACCACCGAGCCTTTGGAATGGTCCATCTCGTCGGTCTGGACCCCAGGGCTGAGGGCGGCGGGAACGCGCTCACGGCGCCCTGCCGTACAATGCGCCGCATGGCGAACGAAGCGGTACAACAGAAGCGGATGCAGATCCTCTCGGGAGTCGTCACGACTCTGCTAGAGGATCTGAAGAGCGGCGTCGGGGACAAGGACCGCCGCCGTCAGGTAGAGGAATGGATGCGCACGCTCGCCGAAAAGTACCCTGAGTTCAAGATCGAGGTCGGCCTGCGGGACTACTACCTCGCCGAGGCTGAGCGACTGCGCCTCGATTTCGAGAAATCTGGCGAACTGGCGGAGAAGCTCGCCCTTGGACGGTCGATCGAGTCGTTTCTCGACCGCGCAGCGGAGTACGACCGTCGCATGACTGACAGCTGACGCCGTTATCAATGGTCAGTTGTCTGTGCTGGAGCGCCCAGGCGAGACCTCACAGACAATCGGCAACTGAGAACCGACAACGCACACAACGCAAAAGAGCTCGCCGGATGGCGAGCTCTTTCGCGTTGTGTGCTATTGGTGCCCAAGGCCGGACTCGAACCGGCACGGATTACTCCACACGCCCCTCAAACGTGCGCGTCTACCAATTCCGCCACTTGGGCAGGGTCAAAGAGCGAGCTGCTTACTTCTTGGTCGCGGGGGCCGTGGGAGCCGCCGCAGCCGGGGTATCGGCGGACATGACCGAGGTTCGGGGACGAGCCTGCAGCACCGCCAGCGAGAGAGAGGTGACCACGAAGGCGACGAAGAAGCCGGTCGTCAGTTTGTGCAGGAGCGTCGTCGCGCCGCGCGCGCCGAATGCCGTCTGCGACCCCCCACCCCCGAACGCGCCCGCCAAGTCCGCGCCCTTGCCCTGCTGGACGAGGACCACGAGGATCAGGAAGATGCTGATGAGGACGTGCAGGACGACGAGCAATACGATCATGAATTCTCCGGTGACAGCCAGACCGCAAACCGGCCGGGGGAGCGGATTGTTCCCTTATATGCCGGGCAGGTCAAGGGGGTTTGTCGGTTCTCAGTCTTCGGTTGTCGGTTGTCGGCGAGCCGGCGGTCTTCGGGGCGCTTCTGGCAAGCGCCATCAAGCCAGAGGCGTGTTGTCCGTCGCCGGTAGGCTGCAGAGGTGGCGGCCTTCGGTCGCCTCTCAGGACGCCAGCTCCCTCGGCAGTCATTTACCGTGAGCCGGGGCCGCCCAGACAACCGACACTGACAACCTACAACAGCAAATCACTCAGCGCAGTGTGGAGTGGATGGCGAGGAACTTTCGCGAGTCCAGGGAGGCTCCGCCGACGAGGAAGCCGTCAATCGTTCCATGCTCCACCAGGTCCTCGACGTTTTCCGGAGTGACGCTGCCTCCGTAAAGAATCGGCGTCCGCGCCGCGCGCGAAGGCCAGAAACGCTCCAGCGCGCTGCGGATGTCGACCATCGTCTCAGCCACCATGACACCGCTCGCGTTGCGGCCGGTGCCGATTGCCCATACAGGCTCGTAGGCGAGAATGACATCGGTCGCCGAGGCGAGCTCTTCAACAGCCACCGCCTTGATCTGATCGGCGAGATGCATCGCCACTCGCCCGGTTTCGCGCACGCGGAGGTCTTC
The DNA here is from genome assembly GCA_031388865.1 of Acidobacteriota bacterium. Classification (GTDB taxonomy): domain Bacteria; phylum Acidobacteriota; class Thermoanaerobaculia; order Gp7-AA8; family Gp7-AA8; genus QHVT01. The sequence continues at coordinate 5,401 of JANMSA010000345.1, forward strand.
CCCGATACACAGGATCGGGGTCAGGCCGGTGCGGATCGCCAGAGCGAGTTTGCGCGCAATCAACGCATCGTTCTCGTGGAAGAGACTGCGCCTCTCGGAGTGGCCGAGAAGGACGGCGCCGACGCCGCACTCCCGGAGCATGACAGGCGAGACTTCCCCAGTGAAGGCACCGGAGGACTGCTCGCTGCAGTTCTGTCCGGCCACACCCACCCCCTGGCCGCACTGCACGACGTGGCGGAGGAAAGGAAAGGGCGGCGCGATCACGGTCTCGACATCGCGTGGATCGACTCCGCTGATCGTTGCCAGATACCGCTCGATCCCCTCGGGCGGGAGGTTCATCTTCCAGTTGCCGATCAGGTACCGAGGCATGCCGCTACGCAGTGTAACGATTTTTTCCCTGACGTTTCGAAAGGTACAGGCGCTCATCGGCGCGGCGCACGAGATCGTCTGCGCAGAGATCGAGATTCTTGTCAAACTCGGCGATCCCGATCGAGACCGAGCACTGAATCAGCCCTTCCTCGTTCGTGGAAACAGTAAGCGCGCGGATGCCGGAGAGAATCCGCTCCGCCACGGCGCACGCGCCCGCAACGCCGGTATGCGGAAGGATCACCGCGAACTCGTCGCCGCCGTAGCGCGCGAGCATATCCGTCGGACGGATGGTGTCGCGCACCGATCCGCACAGTTCGGAGAGCACGACGTCGCCGATGAGATGTCCAAAGCTGTCGTTGATCTCCTTGAACTCGTCGATGTCGAAAAGCAGCAAGGTGAGCGGGACGTTGAACATCCGGGCACGCCCGATCTCCTGCGGTAACTGTCGTCGGAAATAGCGCCGGTTCCACATCCCTGTGAGGTCGTCGGTCTCGGCGAGGTTGACGATCTGTTCGCGCGAGCGGATCGTGTCGAGCAGCATGGACACCTGCGTGGCGAAGATGGTCAGGATCTGCTGCTCGCGTTCGGAGAAAGGGGCCGAGCGCGCGAGGAACAGCAGCCCGGACGTGCCCTGTTCGTGCTGAAGCACCGCCGATGCCTCAAATGCAGTCCCGCCATTGGCAACGGCCGGGAGGTCGTGCGTCTCACTCATGACCACGATCTCGGTCGTAGCGAATGGGATCAGCGTTTCCAGAGTGCCGCGGATCCTCGCGATCAGTTCCAAGTTCACGAGCGGTTCATCGCCGGAACGCGTACTCACGAAAAGACTGAGGCGTTGCTCGATCTTGACCGCCGCCCCGACATCGAACTCGACGCAGCCGAACAGCGTCGCGAACGCGCGCGCAAAGAGATCGCCGACGGACTCGCTCCGCACGACGGTAGACGTCAGCTCCTGGATGAGCGCCAGGAGATCGCTGAGCTGGCGATGCTCGGCGCGCAAGCGCACCAGCTCGTCCAGCGTTCCCTCTTCAGCCATCGGCAAACCCATGTCCAGTATAGAGTCAGGAGGGCAGGGCGCGGAGGCAACGCGCGGCGTGGTGTCCCTCTTCTGCCCTCTGCACCCTGCTCTGTCCCCTGGCCGCTCTACTACAATGGCTCTGTGTACATCGAAGCGGAGGCGATTCCGTACGAACCGGCGCTGCTCCGTGGAGAACGACTGCTCGTTCTCGCTCCCCATCCGGATGACGAAGTGATCGGCTGCGGAGGCTTGGTTGCGCACCATCTGCGCGAAGGGAGACCGGTGCGTGTCGTCGTAGCCACCGATGGCGCACAAGCCGGTGCCTCAGATGTGCGAGAGCAGGAATCGCGCCGGGCACTGGATGTCCTCGGCAAGAATGCTGAGCTCGAGTTTCTGAGCTTCCCCGACCGAGCCCTCGGCAACGAGGCTTCCGCCAGAATCCGGGAAGAACTTCTGGCGTTCAGGCCCGACCTGGTGCTCGTGCCCAGCCCCATCGAGATTCACCCGGATCACCTGGCTTTATCGCGGGTCTTCTGCGAGCTCGTCCAGGACGACGAGACTCTGTTCGCCGACCTGGCCGTAACGCGCGTTGCGTTCTACGAAGTAGGCCAGCCCATTCGCCCGAACGCCATCGTGGACATCACCCCGGTCGCAGACGCCAAGTACGACGCCATCGCCGAGCATGCCACCCAGATCGCGCATCGTGACTATGCCGGCTACTCCCGTGGACTCAATGCCTATCGCGCGATGACGATGCCGCCGGACACCAGATACGCCGAGGCCTACTTCGTCGTCGATCTGCCGTCGCTGCGCACGACACCATTCAGCGTGCTTCGCCAGCGCGTCGGTGCCCCTCCAGTCCTCGAGAGCGGGAACGCGCACGTTCCGATCAGCGTCGTGATCCGCACCAGGGACCGCCCCGCGCTGCTGCGCGAAGCCATCGACTCCGTGCGCGCAACGGGCTATCCCGCGGAGATCGTCGTCGTGAACGACGGTGGAGTGCGCCCCGAGATCGCCGGTGTGCAGCTCGTGAACCACGACACGTCCCGCGGTCGCGCCGAGGCCGCGAACTCGGGAGCGCGCGCTGCAGCAAATGCGTATATCGCCTTCCTCGACGACGACGATCTCTTCTACCCAGAGCACCTCCAGACCCTTGCCAACGCGGCAAAAACTTCGCACACGGCCTGGTACACGGACGCGGTCTCCTCGTTTCTGCGCACGACCGCGGAAAGCGTTTACGAGTCGCACTCGCGGATGCGGCTCTTTACGCAGGACTTCGATCGCGATCTGCTGCTGGTGGACAACTACATCCCCCTCCCGACGCTTCTCCTCCTCCGCGACACTTTCTTGGAGGCCGGCGGATTCGACCCCCGGTTCGACCTCTTCGAGGATTGGGACTTCCTGATCCGCCTCTCGCAGAAAGGAGACTTCCTGCGCATTCCGCGCATCACTTGTGAAGTCCGGCATTTCGAGGGCGGAAGCTCCGTCGTCCTCGCGGCGCCCGAAGGGTCGCAGCGGTATCGGGAGGCGAAGCTGAGCGTGTGGGAAAAGCACGCGGCGCTTCTGAACAACGGGGTCTTCGCGAATGTGCTCGAGCGTCAGAAACGGCGCAACGGAACGGTCTACGCCCAGCTGGTGGAGTCGAAGGGCGAAGTCGAGGATGTACGCCGCGACGTCGCGCGACTCTCGCGAGAGAAGGACGCTGTCATCGCGCAGAACGCCGAGGCCCAGAACCTCATCAACGGATACGCGCTCGCCCAGCGCGAGCTCGAAGGAGCGGCGGCGGCATCCGCCGGGATCGTCGCAGACTACAAGAACAAGGTTCTGGAAGTAGAGCGACTGACTCGGAATCTCGATCGACTGACTCAGGATCTCGATCGATTGAAGCAGGATCTCGATCTCACGCGTTCGAACAGCGGTCGCGAGCTTGCCGAGGTGCGTGCCGTGAACGCCGCCGCACACGAAGTCATCGAGCGATCACGCGTAGAGATCCAGCGCCTCAATGGACTGCTGGAAATGATCTATCGCTCGAAGACCTGGAAGCTGCACACCACGCTCGAGAAAGTTCGAGGACGCGGGTGAGCCGGCGGATCCTTCTGGTATGCCCCGAACCGCTCGGTCACGGTCAGCCTGCGGGCGTGGGCATTCGTTTTCTGGAGATCGCGCGCGTGCTGTGCGACGACGGGCATGAAGTGATTGTGCTCTCCCCCGACGCAGGCCGGGTGGAGGGTTGTACGTCGGGCGGCGTCGATCCGGAGACCCTTCTATCCACGAGCGAGCGCAGCGACGCGGCGGTCGTGCAGGGACACTTCGCCAACGCGTTCTTTCAGCACGCCCAACCCATTCCAACGGTCGTCGATCTGTATGACCCCTACATCATCGAGAACATGCACTACTACGCCGACCGCGGCGCGGAAGTGTTCCAGCATGACCATTTCACGCTGACGAACTCGCTCGTCAGAGGGGACTTCTTCCTCTGCGCGTCGGAGGCGCAGAGGATGTTCTACCTCGGCGCCCTGCTCGCGGCGGGCCGGCTGAATCCCGCCCTCTTCGAAAACGATCCGGAGCTGCAGTCGCTGATCGCCGTGGCGCCGTTCGGGGTGCCGCCGCCCCGCGTGGCCGTGCCGCGGATGGGACGGAACATCCTCTTCGGCGGTGTGTACGACTGGTACGACCCCATCCTGGCGATCGACGCGGTGGCGATCGTCCGCAGGACGCTTCCCGGAGCGACCCTCACGTTCACAACCCATCCCAATCCAGACATCACACCGCAAGGCAAACTCGCCGAGGCGATGGAGCACGCGCGGGCGAACGGTTTCGACTTCGTGCGTTTCGAGTCCTGGGCTCCCTATGAGCGTCGCGGCGACTTTTTCGAGCGTTTTGCAATGGCTCTCATCACGTTTCCGCGCTCGCTCGAGACCGACCTCTCGATGCGCACTCGTATCTACGACTATCTCTGGTGTGGACTGCCAATCGTCTCGAGCGCCGCCCCCGGCACGGACGAGATCCTGAAACGCTACGATGCAGGTGTGGTCGTCCATGACAGTTCGCCGGAGGCTTACGCAGCTGCGATCGTGAGCATCGATCGAGACCGGATGAGCGGCGGCGTGCTCGAGTTCGTTGGGGATCATCAGTGGGGACGCACGCTCACGCCGCTCCGGGAGTTCTGCTGCACACCGCGATCCGACCGCACCAGGGACGAGTTTGCGATGCGCCCCACCATTCCCGAACGTCCCCCCACCATCCTCGGCCGCCTGAAGCGCCGGCTGCGCTAAAGAATGACCACCACCGAGATCATCATCGTCAACTGGAACAACCGCGTAGAGACGCTGGAGTGTGTGCGCGCGGTCGAAGCCCAGCTCGCGGATGCCGAAGGCTCTTCGATCACCGTCGTCGACAATGGTTCTACCGATGGCAGCCCGGACGCGATTGCCGCCAGACATCCGCAGGCCAAGCTCTTCGCGCTCACGGAGAACCGGGGGTTCACCGGTGGACTGGCGGCGGCGCTCGCAGGATCCTCGGCGACGAACGTCATCTTCCTGAACAACGATGCCGTGCCGCAACCCGGGTGGCTGGCGGCGTTCACGGCCGCCATGGCGAAAGCACCCGAGGACGTGATCTCCATCGGCGGAAAGATCGTCGACCCGACGGGGACGACCATCGATTTCATCGGCGGGTTGCTGACCTTCGACGGGCACGCATTCCAGAACGGGTTTCGCTATCCCGTGGGCTCGCGCGAGGAACCGGCAGGCGGGGACGAGATCCTGTTCGCATGCGGCGGCAACATGATCGTGAGGCGCGCGGCAATGATGGAGCTGGGCGCGTTCGATGATGACTTTTTCGCCTACCTGGAGGATGTGGACTTCGGGTGGCGCTCGTGGATCGCGGGCTATCGCGTGCTCTTCGAGCCGGCGGCTCTGGTACGGCATGCCTCCAGCACGACCAGCAACCGGCTCGGGGATTTCGAACGGGGGGTGCTGTTCGAGCGCAACGCGCTGCAAACCGCCATCAAGAACTACGAGAACCTGCCCGAAAGCGGCGCCTCCGTGCTGTTCGCCTACCTGCATCGACTGCATCACTATGCAACGACGCGAAACCGCGATGCCGGCGAGCTCTCGCGCGACTTCCGCGCGCCTTCGAAGAAACGGCGGTGGTCGCGTAAGCCGCTCGTCGCCATCGACGACCCACTGACGGCGATGCAGTTCCGGGCTCTGGACTGGATCATGAAGAACGACGCGCGACTGGCGCGGAAACGCCATGACGTTCAGCGCCGTCGCAGACGCAGCGACCGGGAGATCTTCGAACGCTTTCCGCTGCAGTTCGTCGCCACCTATCCAGGCGACGAACGCCTGATGGAGAGCGCGCTGTTCCAGCTTCTGCGGCCAGCGTTGCCGGCTCAGGACAGGAAACTCGTGGAGATCATGAAGCCGTGATGTGGCTGCGGCGATTCCACGCGTACGGCGTATTCTGGCGGCAATTTCTCCGTTGGGCGGTGTTGAACGTCCCCTACTGGATCGAACCTTACCTGCTCGGCATGTGGGCCGCGTTCTTCACGCTCGCGTGGGGGAAAGGGCGACGGGGAGTGATGGAGAACCTCAGTGCGATCTTTCCTGGCTCGACCTGGCTCGGCAACTTCCTGCGCGCCTACCGGGTCTTCTGGAACTTCGCCTGGACCATCGACGACAAGGTCCGTTTCAAGGAACTGCGGGTGGTGCCCGACTGGGAGTTCGCAGGCGCCGAACATCTGGCTCGCCTGCAAACCGAAGAAGGCGGCGCGATCATTCTCACCGCGCACATGGGGAACTACGACCTCGGCGCTCATCTCTTTGCGTCGCTTTCGAAGCGACCGATCGTGATGGTGCGCGCACCCGAAATCGATCCGGAGACGCGGCAGTTCGAGGCGGAGCTGGACGGCCGCACGGCCGCGGAGGCCTTGAAGGTCGACTTCAGCACCCGCTCCAGCGCGCTCGCCATCGATCTCCTGCAAGCGTTGCAGCGCGGTGAGATCATCGCCATTCAGGGCGATATGGTGACCCCGGGCATCGCTGCGCTGCCGGCTACGCTGTTCGGTCGCAAGACGGAGATCCCAGCAGGACCCTTCGCCCTCTCGATGGCCGCGCACGTGCCCGTCTATCCCTTGTTCATCTTCCGTCTGGGCCGGCGGCGTTACCGTCTGCTCGTCGGGGAGCCGTTCGAGGTGAAGCGGCTCCAGGATCGCTCGCAGGCGTTCGAGCAGGCGGTCAGTCACTGGACCGGCCAGCTGGAGGCGGTGGTGCGGAGCGCCTGGTTCCAGTGGTTCTTCTTCCACCCATTCTCGCAGGAGCGCTCCAGGTGAAGGTCGTGCGGGGACGCGCCGACGCGCGCTGGCTGCCGTCCCGATACAGCTTTGCGCTCTTCCGACTGTATGGGTTCCTGAAGATGCGCAGGGCCAGGCCGCAAACGGCCGACGTTGCCCTCATGATCGATCGCAATCAGAGCGCGACGGAAAGCTTCACGGTCGGGGCGTGGATCCTGCTGACACTGGCGGCGTACGTCGCCGCGACGCTCGCGCGATGGTGGACCCTTCCGGGCGCGCTGGTTGCCGCGATTCCCATCGCGCTGTTGCTCATCAATGCCTCCATCGTCGTCATCGGAGTCCTGCTCATCCATCGGGGCAACAACCTTCGCCTCAACTCGATTGTGCTGATGGCACTGATGACGTGCGCGGCGGCGCATTTCGCACGCGCGCAGTCGTGGGTGCGGTTCTTCGCGTGGCAGTTCCTGGCCGTGCTTGCTCTCAACGCGCTCGCGGCCGTCTGTGTGCTGTTGTTGCGCGACGCGATGGACGAGGCGGAGAGCGCGCTGGGAGGTTTCTCATCCGAGCTCTGATTCTCATCCTGGCGATCGCCGCCCCCCTGGCGCTGATCGTCCTTTGGCCCCACGCGCCCCTCCTCGGCATCGGGCTCATGGCGCTGTCGCACGCGCTGCTGATCTATCCGATCGTACGTCCGAACGTCCAGTGGCTGGGGCCGGTGGTGACGCGCTTCGCGACAGAACGAAACGAAGTCTGGCTCACCATCGACGACGGGCCGACCGACGACACTGGCGCGGTACTCGACCTGTTCGACTCCTACGCCGTAAAGGCGACTTTCTTTGTGAAGGGCATGCTCGCAGACCGCCACGCGCTGGTCATCGAAGAGATGGTGCGCCGCGGTCACTCGGTCGCGAACCACTCGCAGACGCATCCAAGCGCCAGCTTCTGGTGCTCACTCCCGGGTCGCGTGGCCAGTGAGATCGACGACTGCAACCAGGCGCTGAAGAACATCACCGGCACGATGCCTCGCTGGTTCCGCGCGCCGGTAGGAATGAAGAATCCGGCCGTGCATCCGGCGCTTGCCCGCCGCGGCATGCGCCTGATCGGCTGGAGCGTGAGGTCATTCGACGCCGTGCTCAGCGACCCCGACGTGATCCTGAAGCGCATGCTCCCGAACCTCACGCCAGGAGCAATCATCGTCCTGCACCAGGGCCGGGAACACTCGGTGCGCGTGCTCGAGCGGGTGATCGTCGAGCTTCAAGCGCGCGGCTACGCGTTCGTCATCCCGGATGACGCGCAGCTGCGGGTGTGAGGGGCAGTAGGCAGTTCGCAGTAGGCAGGAGCAGAATCAACCCACTGCCCACTGCCTGCTGCCTACTCCCGCCGGAACACGAAAAAGTAAGTGTTGTAGGGCATGCGGCCCCAGAGAGGGCGGACCTCTGCCTTGAATCCTGGAAGCGCGGCAAGGATCTCTTCTCGCGTCGGGTAGTGCAGCGACTCTGCGTGCATCCAGCGAAAGGTACGCGCCAGACCGTCGACAACGCGCGTCAGTCGATAGCGCCACGAAGAGTCGCGCAGCGGCTGGCGAATGATGACGATGGCCGCGGCGCGCGCGACATTGCCGAGGATCTGCCGCTGCGACGCGGGATCGAAGTAGTGGAGAATATCCAGCAAAACTACCGCGTGACCATCAGGGATGGGATTCCGCGCATCGCCAGTGACGAAGTCGATCTTCCGATAGCGCGTGGCCGCCCTCCGCGCCACCTCAATCTTGCGCTGGTCGAAGTCGATCCCGATGATGTGCGCCTCGTAGCCGTGCTCGCGCAGGTAGAACGGCAGAAGGCCCAGGCCGCATCCCAGGTCGACCAGGGACTGCTCGCGGGTACCGAGAGCGTCTCGCACGGCTGCGTATGCGGGATCGGAACGAACCTTCCACCGGACGTAGCCCTTCAGCGCGCGGCCGGGAAAAAGGGACGCGAGCCGGTCCGGGATGTTCACGCGACCAGATGCTCGATGAGAACGATGAGATCCGGCAGATTGAAAGGCTTCGGCAGAATCGCCGCCACCCCCATCTGCAGCAGCGCCTGCGGCTCGACTCTCACATGCGCAGAAACGACGATGATCGGGATCTTGCCCAGATGGCCGGTTTCGCTGAGGCGCTGGAGAAAGTCCCATCCGTTGACGCCGGGCATGGCCAGATCGAGAACCACGACGTCAGGATGGTGGATCGTCATCGCGCGCTGCCCTTCCGCGCCGTCTCCGGCGAGAAAGACCTGAAACCCCTGCTGGCGGAGCGCCGACGCAAGCATTCCCCGGATCGGCAGGTCATCGTCAATGACCAGCACCCTTTTTTTCCGGACTTCGCCCAGCCGCTTGTCGCGGGAACCGGAGTCGTGTTGCTCTATGTTCATGGTCGACGGATGAGAGCGGCTTGCAGGATGCAGGCCCGGGTGAGCCGGCAGTACGCAGTGAGGAGACGATCCCACGTCTTCCGGCCACTGCGAGCCGCGAGCCGCCTCTCAGAAGAGATCACTGTCCCCCCACGTGTAGTAGAGGTCCGCGCGCATCCGGTCCAGGACTTCAGGCCAGGTGAAGGGAACGCACATCACCGACAAATTCTGCGGTTCGGGTCGCGTCTCGAACCCCAGCTCCTGCAGTGTGATGTGGAACCAGTGCGGGCGGGGCGGGAACCAGGCCTCAATCGTGTCGACGGGATAGGTGGGAACGACGTGTCGGAGCGCCACCCCCACGGCGTCGGGAAAGCGCGGATCGAAAAGAGCGTCGCCCCAGGTGAAACGGTTTCCGCGGATTCGGAACACGATCCAGCCTACGAGATGCCCCCACTTCCGCACCGCCACGACGGCGTAATCCGTTTCGGGCGCGGCCAGGTAGCGCCAGCGCACGTACTGCGCGTCACGCCGCACCAGAAAACGATACTCGCCGGCAACGCGCTCGAAGAGCCGGTCCCACTCAGAAGTGGTTTCACGCACGAGCTGAAGCTGATAGCCGCGCGCCCATCGCTGCAGCCGTGGCATCGCAGGGAGGGCCTTCGCCACGCGGTACGTTACAGACTCCACACGATCGCTACGCAGGAAGCGCAGCGAAAACCTCTGGATGTTCGCGACGTTGAACCCGAAGTTGAATGCCACGTGTCCTTCGCAGAAGCGGGCGTAGAAATCGAGTGCCGTGCGGCCGAGGATGCTGGTGGGGCCGCGGCCGAGATGGCGTACACCGACATCGGTCATGGTGTCGCCGATCTGATGAGCGACGAGGTCGCGGCCGTACGCACGGACAGGGACGGGATAGCCGGAGTAGTGACCGACGAGCCGCGCGGTTTCGTCGAAGGTGAGGCTGATGCGCTCATTCCCGAACGGGTTCTGACGGTACTTCCAGAGGAAGTGCCGGAGGCTCCGCGGAGAGTGCGGAAAGGAGCGCGCAAAAAGCTCGAGGATCGCGAGTTCGTCGCCGTCGCGGTACGAACGCGTTTCAACCGGCATGCGTCGGTTCCACCGATCGGATCGCGCGAGCGTTCCGCGGTGCGCCGGAGCGGCGGCGCGCCACGATCCGGATCGAGCCTGAGCTGACGATCAGCGGGTCAGGAAGAATCGCGAGCAAAGCCCTGGCGAGCGGCGCAAGGAGCGGATGCTGCGCGGAAAGCCAGTGCCGCAAAAACTTGTGGTCGCGATGTTCGAAGTCCGGGCCGATGTCGATGATCTCAAATCCGGAGTGCTCCAGCAGTTCGATGAGGGCCGAGCGCGAATAGAGGATCACGCGGGTGCGGAAGTTCTGCGTCGTCCGCTTGCTTCCCGAGAAAAGGTAGATCAGCCCCTCGGTATCGAACGTGGACAGAAACAACACGCTCCCCGGTTTCACGAGATCCTTGATGCGAGCGAGCGCATCGTGCGGATCCGAAATGTTCTCGAACACGTGAAAGAGCGTAATGGCGTCGAAAGCCGGACCCACGTTGACGAAAGAGGAGAGCGAGGCGCAGTACACCTCGAGACCGCGCGCGCGCGCAGAGCGGGCCGCTGCGGACGCAGGGTCGATGCCGACGTACTCGTATTCGCGCGCGGCCAGCGATCCGAAGCTGCCGTCACGAACACCCACCTCCAGGATGCGCGCGCGCATCGGGAGCTGCTGCTGTACCCACGCCAGCCGCCGCTGGCTGGTTCGCTCCCGCGCCGGCGGAGAATGCGACTCATACGTGGGCGAAGACGGCCCAGCATGCGCACGCAGCACGCGACGGACGGGATGTGTTCCCTCCTCGTCCGCAGACTGGTTGAGGTACCGGCATTTGCATCTCCGGCAGGCCCTCACGACATTTCCGGGGATCTGTGCGCAGCTCCAGACCTGATGGGAGAAGCACACCGGACAACGCCGTGCTGCGCGGTAGACGTGACGGCGGTTGGCCAGCCGGATCGCGAGAGCCGCGGTGAGAGCGCGCAACGCACCGAAGGACGCCGTCCGCCTGGCGTCGCCGGTCTGCACGACCAGGTGCTCGACGCGAAAGCCGTACTTGTTCGCGAGATACGCCAGCTCGAGCTCGCACGCACCGTCCCTGAGGCGCGATTCGGCAGCCACGGTCTTTGCGGCAACGCTCGTGAATGCCGTCAGACGGATGGTCCGATCGGGCAATTCAGGGACAAGCACCCACCGGACCAGCCGTGGCCCGCGGTAGTCATCGCAGGAAGCCGCGAATACCACGTCCGTAGCTCCTGACTCCACCATCGCCACGGCGTCTCCAATGGCGCTGACGGGATACGGCAGCATCGGATTCACGACGACGATCACGCCACCTTTCGCGTCGCTCACGCCACGACGGAGTGCTGGTCCATACTCCTCCCCTTCCGGCGTGAGCACCTCGAACGAGAGACCAGTGGTCTCCAGATAGCGCTCCAGAGCGCCCACCGAAGGGAATGCGCCCGGCAGATGGGGGACGACGACCGAGACGCTGGTCGGCCTCATGGGGTGATCTTATACGTTGCGAGCACCCGGGCCGTCTCCCGAGCGACGACTCGCAGGTAGAGCGGTGCGTTTCCGGCGGACTCGCGAACCTCGGGCGGCACGTCGATCTCGAGGCTGGTCGGGAAATGGCCGGCGGCCGTCGCGAAACCCGACAACGGTGAAACCTCGATGACGACTCGCAAGTGGTCGAGCATGAGCGGCCCCTGCAGCGCAGGGGCGTTCTCCCCGGCGGATGGGCGCTCCATGCGCTTCAGCGCGCGAGCGAGCCACGGTCCGTTCCACTTCTCGAGGTAGCGCAACTCGGACTGCGCGTACCGCTCCTCGGCGACCCCGCCGGTCTGCGCCGAGCTCTGATTGTAGATGTGCCGGCAGCGGGCGGCGGGCACGTACAGGATGCGCTTCCTCCGCTCAGTGAGGCGCCGGAGAAAGTCCGCCTCCTCGAAGTAGAGCGCGAAGCGCTCGTCGAAGCCACCGGCGGCATCGAGATCTTCAGCGCGGATGGCCAGCACCGCGCCGGAAAGCATGCGCACTGCAGTGCATTCTCTACGCGACCAGAATGCGACACGCTTCTGGAATCGCCGCCTGTCGCGTTGCGCGCGCCACTCACCCGACCTGCTCGCGAGGATCTCGTCGATCTTCTCCGGCGCCGTGTTGAGATCGCCGGGCGGCAGCCGCCATTCGTGCGCGTCGTCCCAGAACAAGGCCGGGCCTGAGACAGCGACGTCGGGACCGAGGGACTGCGCGAGAAGGTCGAGGGCCTGCGGACCGAAGGTGACGTCCGGGTTCGAGACCACGATCGTGCTCCCGCTGCAGGCCGGGCGCCCGGCGTTGATTCCACCGGCGTAGCCGCGGTTGGTCTCGGGCACGACCAGGATGTCGGCCTCGCCGCGCAGTGCGTCGGCCTCACGCGGATCGCAACTGTTGTCAACGATGACCACCTGCAGCGGGGTCGAAGTCGTCGCCCGCGCAGTGCGAACGGCCTCACAGGCCAATGCGGCGGTGCGGAAATTGACGACCAGCAGCGAGATCATCGACGCTCGACCGCAGTCATGCCGGCCTCGCGCGGCTGGAGCTCCCAGCGATGATCGACGCCGATCAGCCCGATCTCGAAGCGGTCGCCGGTCATCGAGAAGGCCGGACGCAGATCGCGCCGGTCGAAGACCGTCATGGCGTTCTCATCGCCGACGAAGGCGATGATCGAGTAGTCGCCGCGCAGTAACGGCACATTCGCAAGCTTCACAGTGATGTCGTATTCGGTCCTGCCCGACAGAGGCGGAATCCCGTCGGCATGGGTACCCACTGCGAAGCACTGCAGGTCGTCCGCCGACCGGTGGATGCCGACGATGATGTGCACCGGCTGGACGGGTGTGTCGGCGGCGATGCGGATGCGCACGTGAATGTCCTCGCCACGCGCAAAGCGGTCGCGCTCCACCCCGGTGCGATCGGCCACGATGATCTCGCGGAAGCGTGCCGGGGAGTCCGTCGAGGAGGCAGGTGTTGCCGCCTGTTCCTCCCGGTCACGCTCCAAAAGAAAGGTCTCGTAGTCGTGAACGACGTCCAGCGAGGGACCGTAGCTCATCAGACGCCCCTGGTCGAGCCAAAGGGTGCGGCGGCAGATCGAAGAGACGTAATAGAGCGCGTGCGAGCAGAAGAGGATGGTTTTGCCCGACTCCTGAAAGTCGCGGATCTTGTCGACGCATTTCTTCTGGAAGTGCCCATCGCCGACCGCCAGAGCCTCGTCGATGACCAGGATGTCGGGATCTACGTTCACCGCCACCGAGAACGCCAGGCGCATGTACATCCCTGAGGAGTAGGTCTTGACCGGGCGGTCGATGAACGCGCCGAGCTCCGAGAACTCCAGGATGCCCGGCAGCCGCTCCCGCACCTCGGCCGGAGTGAGTCCGAGGATGGCCGCGTTGAGAGCCGCGTTGTCGCGACCGCTGAACTCGGGATGAAACCCCGTTCCGAGCTCCAGGATCGAGGCGATGGTTCCACGAGTTTCCAGCTTCCCGGAACTAGGACTGGTCACGCCGCAGAGCAGCTTGAGCAACGTGCTCTTCCCCGCGCCGTTCTGACCGACGATCCCGACGGTCTCGCCCTTCTCCACTTCAAAAGAGACGTTCGCGAGAGCGGGAAACACGACGTGACGCTGGCGACGTGTGACGAGCTCGATCAAACGGTCCGCGGGCCGGCGATACATGTCGTAATGTTTCGACAAGTCGACGGCGCGGACGGCGATCCCCATCGAGGACATTCTACGGAGTTGGAGGAGAGGGCGTCCAAGAGTTCGAGGCAGCGCTGCGTACAACCTGTCGTCCCGAGCCGGCGAACGGCAGAGGGTGCCGTTGAAGTGGTGATGACACACGGTCCCCACCTGCACGAGCCTCGTGATGGCCACGAGAAGACCCCTCATCCGCCCTTCGGGATCGGGATAGGGGGGAGCCTCACGGCCCTCCCCCTCCCACACCACCGTGCATGCGGGTCCGCACACGGCGGTTCAGC
>JANMSA010000352.1:0-2083 GCA_031388865.1 Acidobacteriota bacterium
ATCAGGTACTCAGCAGCTACGGTTGGGTGGATCAGCAGAAGGGCGTGGTGCACATCCCCATCGAGGAGGCGAAGAAGCAGTACGCCGCGAAGATGGCGGGCGTGGCGCCGGTGGCAACGTCCCCCGTTACGCCGGCAGCGAACGCCGCTCCGGTCGTCAGCGCCGCCCCGGGAGGTCCTCAATGACGCGCGGGCTGAGTGGGGCGGCGCTGGTGCTGCTGCTCGCGTTCTCCGTGCAGGCGCAGGTGACTCAGGATCCTCCGCACATCACCATCGCGCAGAAACTCGGCACGCGCATCCCGCTCGACCTGCAGTTCCGCGACGAGACCGGCAAGGTGGTCCGCCTCGAGGAGTACTTCAAGAGCGGACGACCCGTCCTGCTCAACTTCGTTTACTACCGCTGCCCGATGCTCTGCCCGATGGTCCTCGAGGGGACCGCCTCCAGCCTCACGCACCTGAAGTTCAACATCGGCGAGGAGTTCGACGTCCTCACGGTCAGCATCGATCCGCGCGACACTGCGAAGATGGCGGCGGAGAAGAAGGAAAAGTACGTCCGCCACTACGGTCGTCTCGACTCCGCGAAGGGCTGGCACTTTCTCACCGCGCACGAGACCGCGATCAAGAAGCTCACCGAGGCGACGGGGTTCCAGTACTCGTACGACAGCCGCACCGACCAGTTCGCGCACGGCGCCGCCCTGATGGTGCTCACGCCTGACGGGCGGATGTCGCGCTACTTCTACGGCTTCGAGTACAAGCCGCGCGACCTCCGCATGGCCATCGTCGAAGCCTCCGGCGGCAAGGTCGGCAACCTCACCGACCAGATGCTCCTGCTCTGCTTTCACTACGACCCTGCGACGGGGAAGTACAGCCGCAATGCGATGATGTTCGCCCGGGTTGGCGGCGTGACCACGCTGCTCGCACTGGGCGGGTTCATCTTCGTGATGTTCCGTAAAGAGCGCACATCGAAATGAACGATTTCCCGCTGTTTCCCGAACAGGCATCGAGCGTGTCGCCGCTCGTCGACGGCCTCTACCTCGGCCTGGTCGTCGTCACCGGTGCGGTCTCGCTCCTGATCTGGCTGGCCATCTTCTACCTGGCCATCAAGTACCGCCGGCGCCCCGACAACGAGCTGGCGCAGGAGCAGGAACCACCCATCGCGCTGGAGCTCACCTGGACCATCGTCCCCACGATCATCTTCATCGGTATCTTCATCGCCGGTGCGTGGGTCTTCTTTCGCATGCAGCGGGTCCCCGCCAATGCCCTCGAAGTTTACGCGACCGGCCGGCAGTGGATGTGGAAGTTTCAGCACCCCACGGGCCAGCGCGAGATCAACACGCTGCACGTTCCCGTCAACCGTGCCGTGAAGATCACCCATGCGTCCGAGGATGTCATTCACAGCCTCTGGTTCCCGGCGTTCCGCGTGAAGATGGACGTGCTGCCGAACCGCTTCCGGACCATGTGGTTCGAGGCCACCAAGACCGGCACGTACCACATCTTCTGCACTGAGTACTGCGGCACGCTTCACTCCGGCATGATCGGCTCCGTGATCGTCATGGAGCCCGCCGAGTACCAGCGCTGGCTCGCCGGCGGGAGTGAAGGCTCGCTCGCTTCGCAGGGCGAGAAGCTCTTCGCCACGTACGCGTGCAACACCTGCCACATGGCTGCAGCGGGAGCACGCGGTCCAATCCTGGCGGGCTTGTACGGGAAGACCCGCCAGCTCTCGAACGGGACCAGCGTCGTGGCGGACGATCAGTACCTGCGCGAGTCGATCCTGAATCCTGCCGCGAAGGTCGCTGCCGGGTATCAGCCGATCATGCCCACGTTCCAGGGTCAGGTCAGTGAAGACGATCTCATCCGCCTGCTCTCGTACGTGAAGTCCATCCCCGTTTCGACCACGCAGCCGCCGCCGGTCGGGTCGCCCGCGTCGCAGACGGAGCCGTCGCGCGAAGCCCCGCCCAGTGGAACGGACGGATCACAGCCCGCCGCCGCGGCCACGACCACCAGTACGCAAGGGAATCAACCATGACCATGACCACGCGCGATGACGCAGCGCTCATCGAGCCTTCCGCCCCCGCGCGGCGCAA
>JANMSA010000363.1:0-4323 GCA_031388865.1 Acidobacteriota bacterium
AGCCCGGGCGGTCACCGATACGGAAAGGTTTCAGTCTTCGAGTCTTCGAGTCTTCAAGTCTTCGAGTAGTTCCCGAGCCAAGCCAGACTGGTTCTCCTTGAAGACTCGAAGACTCGTAGACTCGAAGGCTCGTAGCCCCTCACGCAGCGGGTCGATCACCTTCCGCACCGCGTGACCGCGTCGCATCACCGCACCCCGACGATCAGCACGCCGTTGCGGACTCGATACTCGACGCCGGAGCTCAACGCGACCGTGCGCAGCGCATCGTCCGGTTCGAGCTCGTCGATGGATCCGTGAAGGATCGTCGTTGACGCGAGTGCCTCCGCCCGGGCAGTTGCGAACGTCAGCGTCCATCCTTTTTCTCTCACGAACCATCGCAGGAACGACTCGAGCGGCCGTCCCTCGATCGGCGGTACCCTCGCGGTCTCGAGGACCCAGTCCCAGCTCGGCGCATCAGGACGGATGGTCGTGCGCGCCATCTCGCCGGCTCGGCCGATGACCAGTTCCTCGCCCGCGGAGGCGATGTCCGAACGGTCATGATGCTCGAGGGTGACCCGGCCTTCGCGAACGCGCAGGTGAGTCGTGCCGGTTTCCAGCCGTACCTCGAACTGAGTTCCAACGGGAGTGGCGTCGCCGTTGGCGGTGCGGATCGTGAGTTTGTCCACGGAAGTGGAGTCCACGTACACCGCGCCCCGCTGCAACTCCACCAGCGATGCAGACGCGAGCACCACTCGAGTACCCGCGTCGAGGCGTAGCGACTGGCCGCCAGCGAGGCGCAACCCCGCGCGGGCATCGATCTGCGTTTCGACGACGGAGCCTGCGATCAGCGACTGACCGCGCGAAAGTGTCAGTGGACCGTTGACGCGCTCGACGGTTGCCACGATTGCGACGGGCAGATCGACGGCCGGTCGCGTTGCGAGCCACACCGCGAGACTGAAGGCGAGGATCAGGCTGGCGGCGAGCGGCAGCATCCAGGACCTGGACCTCTCACGCCTGCCGTAGCGCTCCCGCCACGCGGCGCGCGCAAGGTCCCGGATCGCCGTGAGCTCCTCCTCGGCCACCGCGGGCCGCGGTCCGGCCTCTTCCAGCAGTTCGCGGGTGAAGGTCTCGTCGTCGTCTCTGGAGTTCATGTCATCTCTTTCCGGCGAGCTGCTCGTACGTTCCACGGAACGCCTGTCGCGCGCGCGTCAGCACGGACTCAGCGGCTTTCAAACCCAACTCCAGCCGGCTTGCGATCTCATCGACCGGCATTCCATCGAGATACTTCCACTGCAGCACAGATGCGTAGCGCGGCGGCAGATGATCCAGTGCGCGATGGACCAGCGCGCTGGACTCCGTCTCCAGCATCTGCTCTTCCGGACCTGAAGACTGGTCATCCATCTCCTCCACCAGCTCGAGCTGGATCGTGGGGCGTCCCTGCTGCCGTCGATAGTGCGCGGCGATCTCGTTGCGGCAGCAGGCGCACAACCAGGTGAACAACGGCGCCTCGCCGCGGTAGCTATCCAGTTTGTCGATGACCTTGCAGACTGTGGCCGCGACGACTTCACCCGCGAGGTCGCGGTCGGAACCGAGGCGGGAGACGGCGAAGCGATGCAGCCCGGCGATGTAGTGATTCGAGAACTCGTCGAACGCGGTCTCGTCTCCAGCGCGCATGCGCTTGACCAACTCCCTTTCCTCGGCCACCGCATTCATGACCTCAGAATGACACGGACGATGATTTCATGTGTCCTCATTGCGCCGGAATGTACGTTCCGTCGTTCGTACCGTTGTCCACCAGCGATGCATAGCCGCTGATTCTGCCGCCGCCCGAAACGACTTTCAGCGTCACTCGGGCGTTGTAAGTCGAGGGCAGGCCGAAGCTCCGCAGGAGGCGATCGAACTGGCGGTACTCGTTGGCCTGAAGTTCGACCTGCGTGAAGGCCGATGCTTTTGCATCGGGAGTGAAGACGCTGATCTCGACAGTCACGGGCTTGCCGGTCAGCTCCACAATGCCGATATTCGTCCGGAAACGGTCCGACTCTTCCACCTGCAGAAGCTGTAGCGCGCGCTCATGGGCACCGACGCCTTCCTCAGCGGTCACCGCGGGGATGAACTGGCCGTAGGTGCCGTTCCCGGTTTGAAAGTATGTGCGCGCGGTGGCGACCAGTCGCGAACGCTCAGGCGTGGTGATGACCAGCGATCCGCTGCCGTTCGCGACATTGAAGAGCGACTGCAGTGCTCCGTTGATGGAAAGAGTCTCGCGCGGCGCGAGCGTGGTCTTGATCGCGAGCTGGTCGGTCGGATTGCCCTGCGGGTGATAGGTGAGGGTCGCATCTGTACTGGCGTCGGCAGCATTGAAAATCCGCACGTCGCTGCGCCAGCCGGTCGTGCCACCGCTGTCGAGATCGGCGAGGCCGGGAAGGATGTAGCGGGTGGCCGCGAGCTTTGAAGGATCGACAGGAAGGATGAACATTGGATCGTTCGTGCGGTTGTCGAGAACCGATGCGTATGCCGTCACTTTCCCGCTGCTCGAGGTCACCGCGACTTCGATGCGACCGTCATCGACGGAGAGCCCGCGCTGCGCGAGCAGTGCACCAAGCTGCATGTGCTCCCCGGCCTGCAGCGCAATGTCGAAGTCGCCGACGCGCTGGCCGGTATCGCCGAACACAGAAACCTGCACGGTGGCGGGTTCCCCTGACGCTTCGACCAGACCGAAGTTCGTTCGATAAAGGGCTGACTGCGCGATCTGCTGCAGGCTGAGGAATCCGTCGCCCCTGCCGATGAACTGAGAGTAGGGGATGGCCGGGATGAACTGCCCGTACGTCCCTGAGATACCCGAGGCGAACGTGCGGCTCGAGGCAAAGCTGGTCAGTGTTCTGCCGAGGTGCGTAAGCGGGCGAATCTCGAGCACACCGCTGATGCTGTCGATCCCTTGCGCGTACCCGAAGACGTTTTTGAGGATGTCGTCGAGAGCAGCCGTCTGGCCCGCTTCCACCTGGATCGTAGCCTCCTGACCGATTCTGGTCCCGTTGGCCCGCGACGGCGTGAAGAGCAGCTGATACTTCATCACCTGCGCGGACGCGTTCGCGAGCCGCACGTCCGACTCGAACTTCGCGCCGATCCCGTCGACGTGCGCGACCGCCGGAATGATCAGCGAGCCGGGAAGAGGCGTCGTGCCAGCGTCGGGCGAGACCGGGGTCACCAGATTCACCGAGATGGGAACGGACTGGCCGGCGACCGTCAACGTTCCC
This sequence comes from Acidobacteriota bacterium, assembly GCA_031388865.1. Taxonomy (GTDB): domain Bacteria; phylum Acidobacteriota; class Thermoanaerobaculia; order Gp7-AA8; family Gp7-AA8; genus QHVT01. The sequence goes on from JANMSA010000363.1 coordinate 3,231, forward strand.
ATGCTCGACCCGACCGGGAGGTTTCTCGGATCCGCTGTGATCGTGAGCTCGATTCCCTCCGGAGGAATCGTCCCTGACGCGGGCAACACGTTCAGCCATGGCTTGTCCAACGTCGCGGTGAAGGGCTGAGGCGCCGTCGCACCCGGCAAGCGGATCTTCTGCACGACAACGCTCTGATTGCCGTAAGAGGTCGCGAGATCGACGTCGCCTGGCGGGATCGACGTCGACGCCGTGATCGCGATCGCGCCGGACGCAGACCACGGCCCGAACCCGAGTCCGCACCGGCTCTGGGCGCGAACGCGATAGAAGAATCGAGTGGCTTCGCCGACCACATGCCTGACGGGGAGAACGATGTCCGTCACCACGCGGGTCGTAGCGCCGGAGAAGTCTTCGCGCGACGACTCCTGGACTTCATACGACGACGCATGCAGACCGGCGCTCCAGATCAGCAGGACCTCAGCTCCCGAGGCTGCGCGCGGCTCGAGGAAGATCGCCGGCGCCGCCGGCACCCTGCACACGCCCCGCTCCGCCGTGTCCAACACGAACAGGGGCGAGACCTCCGACGCGCAGTTCTCGATCTCCGCCTCCACCACCCATCCCAGCTCTCCGACAGGCACCTCCGCAGAGAGACGCGTTGCTGTCGTCGAGCCCACGAGGATCGCATCGCCCTCACCTTCCTCGGGATAGACATAGACGTTGTAGATCTTCGCGCGCGCCACAGCGGTCCAGAGGAAGTCGACGCGGGTCGGAACGTTGTCCGCGTCGTTTGCCGGCGCGATCGGAAGCGGCGTGCCGTTGTCACACAGCGGGTCGTAGGGAATGGTGAAAGACGACGACGTGGACACCGTGTCGTCGCAGCCGTCGAACCGCGCCACGACGACCCACGTGATCCGCCCCGCGGCCAACCGTGCCGTCAACGACGTTCCGGACGTCTCGTTCACGATTCCGAGCGCACCATCGCCGAGCGCCGCGCGCACTTCGTAGCCGATCGCGCCTGGAACTGCGCTCCAGATGAACTTCACTACTGGCCCCGCGACAGTCGATCCGGCGGCCGGTGCAATGAGCGCCGCTCTGGATTGCGCACAGTTCGACG
>JANMSA010000389.1:0-8118 GCA_031388865.1 Acidobacteriota bacterium
GGCGACCCTGTCTCGCGTTCATACACCAGCGGCGGCTCGTCCTCATGAACTACACGGACCTGGTTCGATGTGAGCTCGACGCTCACCTCAGCCCGACACCATCCGAACGGCACCGGGTACCGGTTGGTCTCCACCTCCACGAATGCGTCGCGCGAGACCCGCCGGTTCGTCGTGCGCGACTCGTGCGCCGGTGGCCGCGCGTCCACGGCAATCATCTTCGTCCGCTCCTCGCGCTCGAACCTCTCGCACGGCCGCTCATGCATGGTGCCGTGGATGCGCTGGTCGGCTACCGTCAATGCCCATTGCTCGAGCCACAAATTGAGATCTTCGAAGGTGGCAAAGCGGCGGCCCGCTAGCGCGTTCCGCTTGACGTACTTCACCCCGCTCTCCTACCCCGCTGCCTCGCGTGAAACGGAGTGGACCGTCCGCTCCGGCGTACGCCTTTCGCCGGTCTTCGAACGCGTACAGCGAGAAGCGAGTGAGGGGAAAATGGCACGCTGTGAGAGTGCTCCCGAAGAGATAGGAACTCCACGCATCGCGCACCCGGTCGCTGGGCGCAAACTGGCTGTGGCGGGAGGGCTCGAACCTCCGACCACCGGATTAACAATCCGGCGCTCTACCAACTGAGCTACACCACACCAAATCGCAGGAAGGGTGGCGATGGTGGCCGAGGGAGCAGGGTTTGTCAAACGCGGCGGCCACGGGCGATCAGGCCGTTGCCGCCCAGGAAAGGAACGTTCGCGGCGGCCGCCGCTGCGACGACGACGGTGCTGGTGAACGTGGCCCTGTCATTCGCGGAGTTCCCATCAGCCGTTGACGTAGAGACCGATGCCACGTTGGTGATCAGCGTGCCATTCGGTGCAGCGGCGCTGACGGCGGCAACGAGCGTGAACGTCGCGCTGGCGCCTGGCGCCAGCGACGGGTTCGACGCCGTGACCGTGCCGGGGCTTCCGACCGCGGGCGAGGACGGGGTCCAACCCGCTGGCGCTGTAAACGAAACGAACGTGGTATTGGCCGGGAGCACATCCGTCAGAACCACGTTCGTGGCCGTGGACGGACCGCTGTTGCTGACGACGATGGTCCAGCTGATCTGACCGCCGGGCGATACCGAAGCAAGGTTCCCGGTCTTGGTCACCCCGACGTCGGCCCCCACCGCCACGGTTGTCGTGACGGTCGCGGCATTGTTGCCACTGTTCGCGTCCGGATTCTGGGAGCTCACGCTGGCCGTGTTGCTGACGACCGTTCCGGATGCCGTGCCCGGATTGACCCTCACCACCAGGGTGAACGCAGCACTGGCCCCGTTGGCCAGCGACGGATTGACCGCCGTCACGGTTCCGGTGCCGCCGACCGCGGGAGTCGACGAGGTCCAACCGGCCGGCGCGGTGAACGAAACGAACGTGGTGTTCGTAGGAACCGTGTCATTCAACGTGGCCGTCGACGCGGCCGAAGGACCGCCGTTCGTTACGCCGATCGTGTAGGTGATGTTGTTGCCAGCGGTCACCGGGTCGGGTGAGTCGCTCTTGGTCACGCTCAGGTCCGCGTCGGCGATCACAACCGCCGCGAAGCATGCGGAAAACTCCGAGGTGTTGTTGGCAGGGTCTGTTGCGGTCGCGGTAATGATGGTCTCCCCTGCGGGAACACCGGGAAACCCGAGCAAACCGAAAGTAGCGGTGCAGCTGGCATCTGTCGTGACGTTGGTCGAACCGAGAAACGTACGTCCCTCTCCGTTTCCACTCGCGTCGCAGCTCGCATTCGAGAAGAAATCGATCTGGAAAGTCGTGTTCGCGGTGCTGTTCAGCGTGCCGGAGACGGCGGCGGTCCCTCCGACCACGGCTACCGTGGTCAGGACGGGATAGTTCTGGCCGGCGTTGCCCGGAACCACATCGACGTCGCAGGCATCGTTGGCAAGCGGCACACTCACGCTGGGAGTGAGGGTGATCCCGAGGAACGTGTTCGAGTGGATGGAGTTCCCGAGAATGCCGTTGCCGGTGACGTTGTCCACGACACGAACTCCGTAGGCGGTATTGAAGGCGATGATGTTTCCCTCACCTGGAGTCGTCCCCCCGATGATGGCGCTGAACACGCCGCTCTGGATCCCCACACTGTTTGGAAGAGCGGTGACGCCGTCGCGCTGGGTGCCGATGAGGTTGCCCAGGACCGTCGCGCCGGTCCCGCTGAACAGAAAGATCCCGGTCTCGATCCCGGAAATCAGATTGCCGATGACGGACGTGCTGGACGCTGGAGAGATGACGTTCACTCCACGAGTACCGATGCTGCCCGTCGCGGACGATGTGCCGGCGGCGTACGTGCCGATGTAGTTGTTCTGGATGATGGCGCCGGCGCCGCCCTGGATGGAAACCTGATCCGGAGAAGAACCGGACAAAAGGTTGCGATCCGCTGCGGCTGCACCCCCGATCACGGTGTTGTTTCCGCCAGCCACGCGGATCCCTCTGGTCGTGCTGGGCGCAGCCGCTGTTCCGGTGGCATTGGTGCCGATGAAGTTTCCGGCGATGGTGACGCTATTCGCGTTCACATTGATTCCATCGTCACAACCGTGAATGACCAGGCCCCGCACGACGGATGATGCGGCGGCGACGTTCAGGCAGTTTCCCGGAGCTCCGGTCACTTCGATGAGCAGCACAGCATTGTCGCCGGCATTCAGGGCAAGCGTATTGACGCTCGACCCGGGCTGCGTATACCCGGCGATGGCCACCGTCTCGGTGATCGTTGGCAGCACCGCGGACAGCGAGATCGTACGAAGAACGCCCGCCGCACCGATGTTGAAAGCGATGATGTCCGCTCCCGCGGCGCCCGCGCCGCACTCCCCGGGTAACGCACCTGACGCCAGGTTCGTGTTCGACGAAGTGATTGCCTCGCGTAGCGTGCAGGCGCCGTCGTTGGCGGCCGTGTCGGTGATGCTGTTGACGGTGATCGTGGCCGCATTCAGCGAGCCGGCCACGAAAACGAGCGCCATGGAACAGGCCAGCAACTTCGCCCGCCCCACACGCGAAGAGGGCGACCCTGATCGGCTGATTCCAATGGACTTGGCGTGCAGTACTGCAGGTAAACCTTCACAACCCGAATTGCTCAATGATGACTCCCTGACCCGAAGTGCCGGGCTTGTCTGGAAGGGATACGCTGCTGGAGGACCGAACCAGCGCTTCCGTCGTTTGGTGTGCCCGCATACGCTAGCGACGATCCAGGGATCGGTCAAGCGAAACGATCCGCGGGGGCGCCGGGGGACCGTCGGAAGCGTGAGCGGGGAGGGTCACGATCGCAGGGTCATGCGGATGGCGCGCAGGCGGTCTGCCGCGCCGGGCATGTCTGCATGGACGCAGAGCGTGTCGAAGCGAACCTGGATGTGGGAGCCATCACGCGCGATGACGCTGCTCTCGCGCGCCAGGAGAGTTGCCTGCGCGGCCGCTTCCTCAATCGAGAGCGTGGATCCGGCGATGCTCCGCGGCGTGAGGGAGCCGTCGGGCTCGTAGCGCCGATCGGCGAACGCCTCGGCGATCACGCGGGTCCCGGCCTCGCGTGCCGCCGCCGCCATCCGGGAGTGGTCCGGCGCCACGATGGCCAGTGCAGGATCGACATCGCGCATGGCATTTACGATCAGACGCGCCAGCGCGACATCGCGGTGTGCATCGTTGTAGAGCGCACCGTGCGGCTTGATGTGATGCAAGGGCGCGAACGCCCGCAGTGCCGCCAGCTGCGCGACGAGCGACGCGTGCAACGCAGCGGGTGCCATCCTCATCGACTCGCGTCCGAAGTTGTTGCGGTCCGGATACGACGGATGTGCGCCCAGAAGTACGTTGTGCTGCCGGGAGAGCTCCGCAGCCGCGCGCATCGAGCCGGCGTCCCCGACGTGACCGCCGCAAGCGACATTCGCGCGCTGGATGAGCGGCCAGATCTCGTCTTCGCCGGGCGACCCTTCGCCGAGGTCGGCGCTGAGCTCGATCACAACTCGGTGCCTTTGGTCTCCGGCAGGAACCAGATCAGCACGGCGCCCAGTGCGAAGAACGCTGCATCGCACGCGATCGAGAATCCAAGGCCGTGTTTCGTCGCGGCTGCTCCGATTGCAAAGGGAGCTGCGGCGGATGCGAGCCGGCCGGTGTTGTAGCAGAAGCCCTGCGCGCTGGCACGCATGCGGGTCGGGAACAGCTCCGCGAGCATCGCCCCAAACATCGAGAAGTATCCGTGCGCGAAGTAGCCCACCAGAGGGCCTACGATGAGCAGCGTCAACACGGAACGCGCACCGAATGCGAAGATCGGAACGACCACCGTCGCGCCGATCATGAACAGCGTGAACGCAGGGCGACGCCCGATGCGATCCGAGATCCAGCCGAAGGTGATGTAGCCGAAGAACGCCCCCACCTGCAGCACGATCAACCATTGCGCGCCCTTGGTCATGGTCAGTCCCGCGCCGCCATCGGCCACGGGGGTCGCGAGAAAGGCGGGCAGCCACGTGGTGACGCCCCAGAAGGCGACCAGCACGCTGCTGGCGACCAGCGTCGCCAGGATCGTGCGACGGCGGTACTCGCGACTGAACATCTCCGTCCACCGCGAAGTTTCGACGCGCTCGCGCCAGATCTTCGGCTCTTCGACCGTGCGCCGGACCACAAACGCCAGCAGCGCCGGCGCCGCGCCGATGAGAAACAGGATCCGCCAGCCGAATCGCTCCAGCACGAGCGCGGACAAAGCAGCCGCGATCAATGCCCCGATGGCCCAGCCGGACTGCATGATGCCCATGGCCTTGGCGCGGTGCTTCGCCGGCCAGGTTTCGGCGACGAGGACCGAGCCGCACGACCACTCCCCGCCCATCCCCAGGCCGACCAGCACGCGCCAGGCGACGAGCTGCCAGAGGTTCTGCGCGGTGGCCATCCCCGCTGTCGCGATCGAGTAGAAGAGGATGCTGATGGTCATGGCACGCACGCGACCGATGCGATCCGCCAGCCGCCCGAAGACGATGCCGCCGATGGCGCTGGCAATCAGCGCCGCCATCACCGGCAGCGTGACCTGCTGATTGGTCAGCCCGAACTCCGTGCGAATGGAAAGCAGTGCGAAGTTGAAGAGGAGAAAGTCGGTGGCGTCCAGCATCCACCCGAGCTGCGCAGCGAACAGGGCGCGCCACGCCTTCTTGTCGACGCCTTCCATGGGGAGTTCAGTTTACCCGCGCCGATGGCGTCTTGCCCGCGATCGGTCGTCGATTGTCAGCCCAACGCTCGTGAAGCGTTGTCGGTTGTCGGTTGTCCGCCCAACCGCACACCCGTTGCTCACTCAGTTCTCGTGACATCCTCCATTCAGAGCGCGGCCGGTCGGACCGGAACGGTTCCCTCGCTCAGGATGACCGGTGGCCGCTGGAGGCGGCCCCTAGGGTAGCCGGTGGTGCGCGCGAAGCGGGCGACCACCGGATTCCACACAGGCAATGAGGTCGACCCCGGCAGGGGTCGCGGAGAATCTGGCGATGCGTCTCCGAATGCGGCCGGTCCGCGACCCCTCCAGGGTCGGTTCCCTTGCCACACTTGCAATCCGATGGTCGCTCGCTTTGCTCGCACCACCGGCTACTGTACGCGCCGCCTCCAGCGGCGGTTTTCTGCCGCGCAGACGATACTAGTCCGACTCGAGTTCGACACCAGAGAATGAAGCAACGGGTGTGCGGGTGGGCGGAACACCGACAACCGACAACAAGTACGAGCGACAACCGACAACCGACGCGCGCTACCGCAGCCGCGACAGCATGAACGTCTCCATCCCCACATCGATGGGGAGGCCGCCAGACTTGCGTTTGATCTCGAGATCGGCCACTTCGGCGAGGGCGCGGAAGAGGTCTGCCTCGGTCACGCCGCGCGCTGCCTCGAACTTCTTGTGTAGCGGGAAGGGGTGAGGGCGCTGGCGCACCAGGCCGTGTGCTTTGAGATAGTCGCCGAGCTTGTCCGCAACGGTGTCCTTGAAGCGGTTGTAGTTCATCGACGCGCGCAGATTGACGTTGTGGACGCGGGCCCAGGAATGGATGCCGATCATCTGGCGCAACTCCTCGGGAATCGCGAAGAGATAGCGGCCGTAGTGGATCTCCGCGGAGCCCTTCGGATCTTCACGGCGCGCCTGGGCGACGAGATCGCGCAGCTTGGCCACGGCTTCGAGAATCTTGCCTTCGGTGAATAGCGAGCCAAGCTCGTAGCGAGCACCGCCTTCCACCGCGGCGATCTCCCGGTCGACGAGATCCGCCGTCACGCGGCCGCCGTTGCCCACCTGCATCGCCAGCCTCTCGGCTTCGGATACCGCCAGCCGCAGTGCGGGGACTTCCTTCGAGAACTTGTCGGCCAGGACGCGCTCGATCCCGAGCCGCTGCCGCAGCCGCGCGACGGCGTTCGTATCGAACTTCACGTTCGCCTCGGATGCAATCGCGAGGATGGCCTGCTCGAGCGCGGTGTTGAAGCCTTCGCGCGTGAGATCGGCCACGACGACCGCGCCCTGTTTGTCGATCAGGTCGATGGTCGTGGAGTCTCGGGGGACCTCCCCGGTTCGCATGAGCAGGAGCGCGCCAGCGGCGCCTCCGCGCGCGATCGCTTCCATCAACAGCGCCGCGTCGTCTTCACCGCGGCCAGCCTTCTTCCCGGAGCTGCGGCAGAACGAGAGCATGTCCGTGAGCGTTGCATCGAGGGTGACGCCAAGGGTGTCGGAGATGCCGCGATCGGCGAGGTCGAGATCGAGGCCGGCCAGTCCGAGGACATGAAGCAGTTTGGCGGCGCTGGATGCGCGCTTGCGGTCCGTCTTCGCGCTCTTCCAGTCCACGATGGCCTTGTCGAAGAGCGACGAGATCTCTTTGGCCGAAACGAACGCGTTCACCTCGGGAACAATCAGCAGACGCGAACCGCCAAAGAGTGAGCCGGTTCGATACGAATCGAGGATCGCAGCAAGCTCGGTTCCGGGCTCGTAGCTCTCGACGGAGATGCCCGGGCTCTTCGCGACGATCGCATCGCGGATCTGATGGAAGGCGTACTCGGAGAGGAAGTCCGAGTTCCCGCCGACCAGCAGGACGCGCGGCGTCTTTCCTGCCGCGATCGCGGCGAGCACAGTCTCCAGTTTCTTCGGCATGGCGGACGAGTTTACGCGGAACGAAAAAGGAGCGCCGAAGCGCTCCCTTTCCAGCCACGATGCGTGAGAAGAACTACTGCAGCATCCCCTTCTCCTGCAGCTCCTGGCAGTCGATGCAGAAGGGCGTCCAGGGGACGGCCTGCAGGCGCTTGTCGCCGATCTCCACGCCGCAGTTGGTGCAGACGGCATAGGTGCCGGCGGCCATGCGATTGAAGGCTTCTTCGATGAGCATGAGCATGTTGCGCTCGACATCGGAGAGGGAGAAGCTCAGCTCTTTCGAGTAGGCGCTGGCGGCCTTGTCGGCGAGGTCCTGGATGCCGTCATCCGGGGAGGCATTGCCGGCAGCCTTATCGCGGTCGTAAGAGTCGTGAAGCTCCTTCTGTTTGGCGCGGAGTGCGTCCTCATACACTTGATGGGGATTCGCTTTGGTCTTGGCTTTCGTCGGCATAGGGCGGCCTCTCACTTGTGATACGGGATGTTTCGCATCAGCGTGCAGGTCCGGTAGAGCTGTTCCAGCAGGATGACGCGTGCGAACTGATGGGGCAGGGTCATGGGCGTGAGACCGAGAAGCTTGTCAGCACGCTTCCGAACCGTCTCATCGAAGCCGACGTCTCCGCCGACGACGAAATTCACGCCGTGCGGACTGTCGATCGTCAGCCTCTCGATCCACTTTGCGAACTTCAAAGAATCAAGCGTTTGCCCTCGCTCGTCGAGGACCACCGTATACCCGCGATCGGGGATCGCCGCCAGCAGGCGCGCGGATTGCGCGCGCATGATAGCCACATCACTCTGGCCTTGTCTACCGCGCTCCGGAGCGACTTGGACGACCTCGGTCGGAAAGAAGTGGCTGATCCGTTTGAGGTACCGCTCGGCAGCGCCGGCAAGCTCGGCGTCGGCATGGGAACCTCCCCAGATGAAGCGAAATTTCATGGCGCTTGGGGCCTCAATGTCTATGGGTCTCTGGGTCTTGTTGCCTGGGTCTTGTTGCCTGGGTCTTGTTGCCTGGGTCTTGTTGCCTGGGTC
>JANMSA010000396.1:0-2598 GCA_031388865.1 Acidobacteriota bacterium
CCATCGTTCGGAAATGAAGCACGCCCAGGGAGAAGACCACCACCGTCAGCGCGGTGCCGATGGACAGATCCGTCCATTGGAAGGTTTGTCCCAGCCATGCGGCTCGAAAGCCTTCGACGAAGGCAGACATTGGATTGAAGTGCAGGAGCCACCGCCAGCGTACCGGCACCGCCGACGACGGAATGATCACCGAGGAGACGAACAGCCATGCCTGCACGATGAACGGCAGGAGGAACCGGATGTCGCGATACTTGACGATGACCGCCGCCAGCCAGATCCCCAGGCCACTCGCAAGAAGCAGCGTGAGGAGCATGATGACCGGCACCATGAACAGGTGCATCCCGGGAACGAAACCGTGGTAGAGCATCATCAGCAGCAACAGGGAGGACGCAAGAATCAGATCGACCACGCACGCGACCACCGTCGCCGCGGGGACGAGCATGCGTGGGAAGTAGACCTTGGTGATCACGCTGACGCTGGCCAGCAGGCTGTTCGAGCTCATCGTGAAAGCGGTGGCGAAGAAGGTCCACAGCACCAGACCCGAATACGCGAACAGCGAGTAAGGCACCTTCCCGGTATCGATCCCCGCGAGACGACCGTAAAAGGTCGTGAAGATGAGCATCAGGAAGAGCGGCTGCAGCACCGCCCATAGAATGCCCAGCGTGGCCTGTCGATATCGGACTTTCACATCCCGCCACGCGAGGAAGTACAGTAGCTCGCGATATTCGCGCAGCTCGCCCAGATCGATCGGGACCCACGTCCGGCGGGACTCGATGACGATCAGCGGTTCGTCGGGGACTGAGTACGGATTCATGGAGTGGTTTAGACCGTCAGCGGCCGATGAGTATGCCCATTCCTTCCTCGCATAGCCAGACCGTGCCTACCGTGTCGGTGATCATCCCCGCGCACAATTACGGCCGCTTTCTGTCCGAGGCCATCGACAGTGCGCTGGGCCAGACCGCTCCTCCCTTTGAAGTGATCGTGATCGACGTAGCGTCGACGGACGGGACTGCGCAGGTGCTGGCCGCGTATGGCGAGCGTGTTCGAGCGTTCCGCATTTCGAGTCGAGGCCCAGCTTCAGCGAGGAACTTCGGCGCCGCACGCTCGCATGGCAGATACATCGCGTTTCTGGACGCCGACGATGTCTGGGAGCCGCGCAAACTGGAACTGCAACTCGCGCGGTTCGCCACAGAGCCGGGCCTCGGATTCGCGCACTGCGCAGTGCGGCTCTTCGGCGGCGACGGGGCCGGAGAGCTCCTCGAAGGGCTCGAAGGGTGGGTCGCTGCCGAGTTACTCCTGCTTCGGCGGACGGTCGTACCGGGGCCAGGAAGTTCGATGTTGATCCCGCGCGTTGTTTTCGATGAGGTGGGGGGCTTCGACGAGACGCTGCGCGCCTCGGAAGACTGGGATCTCTGCTACCGCATTGCGTCGCGGTCACCCATCGGGTATGTGGCGGAGCCGCTCGTGAACTATCGGTCGCACGCAGGCGGCCTTCATCGGGAGGCTGCCTCTCTGGAGTACGGGATGTCGAGAGCGTTTGCCAAGGCATTCGCCACGGGCGGCCCGGAGGTGCAGAGCCTGCGCCGCCGGGCCTTCGGCCGGCTCCATCGCATCCTGTCGGGCGCGTATCTCGACGTGGGGGAGCCCCGCAAAGCCGTTCAGCACGCGCTGCGCAGCATCTGGTTCCAGCCGGAGACTCTCTTCCCGATTCTGCTGGCCGCGGCGCGCCGCGCCCTGCGCTGAAGCGTCGGCACCGGACCAACTGTCTCGCCCCACGCGCTCACGAATCTTTGCGCCGGCGCTTGTGCTTGATCGCGCCGGCCGCTTCGGCAGGTGCCGCAGCCCAATCCATCCGAGCGCCGCGATGTGGCGCACGACTTCGTCGCGAGACATCGTCCGGCCTTCTGCCCACTATCGTCCGGCCTGCGTCACCATCCCGATGATCGCACTGGCGTAGAGCGGCGCCACTTTCCCCTGGTATCCGGCGGAAGCGAGCTCACGGCGGAATATCGCGCCGACCCGGCCCGTGAGTTGATCGACGACGCGCGTGATGCCGGGCGCCCCGCGATCGGCGGCGTCTCGCGGGTCAGGACGGCGAAGCCGGACGGTTCCTCTTCCGCGTACACCATGAACACTCGGTCAGCGCGGCTTCGAAGTGCTCGGGCGCCGTGCCCTCTCCCCATGGCATCCGACCCCGTTTCACGAGGCTCGTAGATGATCGGCTTGGTGACGCCTGCCCGCAGCGCGATGACGTCGAGGAACTCCGCGAGTCTGCTCGTTCTCTTCGCAGTCAACAGCGTCTATCACCGGGTGCAGTGGGCTACCGCACGAGCGCGTGCTCTCATGCAACCCCTCCGCGGCGACGTGCGTCTCGCGGAGGAACGACCGCCGAGCGGCATGAGGGCTCGTCGGGTCGGCGGTGTCACGCCGTAGGGTTGGTAGCGCATACGGGATTTGAACCCGTGTTACCGCCGTGAGAGGGCGGCGTCCTGGACCCCTAGACGAATGCGCCAAAAGGAAGGGAGCGAGAGACTAGCGAACGCGATTGTTCGAAGTCAAGCGCGTTAACTCGACGCTTTCGTCTGACATTCCACCGCC
>JANMSA010000539.1:0-2114 GCA_031388865.1 Acidobacteriota bacterium
AGCTCTTTTCGTTGGGGCGGATGGACGGTAACACATGCGCTTTAATGCGGATGTAATTTCCGTTTGATTTTTGTGGCGAGAAGTGGCGCATGGTTCCGGCCAGCAGGCCGGTCAAAGGCCTGTCATCACGAGCGGGGGAACGGCGCTGTACGCCCCGGCTGGGGAGATTACAGTAGGTTGAATCCAATCAGGATTCGTAGCCGCCGTAGGCGGCGAGCGGCACTAGCGCGTGGCCGCTGGAGGCGGCCCGTAGGGTAGCCGGTGGTGCGAGCGAAGCGAGCGACCACCGGTCGACCAACCTCCACGCTTTTCGACCCCGGAAGGGGTCGCGTAGATCGTGAACCGCGAGGGGCGCATGACAAACGTACGCGACCCCTGCCGGGGTCGGAGTTTCATTACGATTCGAATCCGGTGGTCGCTCGCTCTGCTCGCACCACCGGCTACCCTACGTGCCGCCTCCAGCGGCGGTTTTCTGCCGCGCAGACTCCTGGGCCCGGCACGGCCGGCTGCGCTGGTGGTTTCGCCACCGCACGCTCGTCGCCCGGGAAGGTTCCTGCTAAAGGAAACACGGCTCCGGCTCCGGCGATCGCGGCGCCGGAGCCGTTGAAGCTACTGCTGGCCCATGGCCGCCATGCGCTTTTCCATCTCTTCGGGTGTGACGTCTTCGATGTGGGTGGCGATCATCCAGGTGTGGCCGAACGGGTCGGTCACCATGCCGGACCGGTCTCCGTAGAACTGGTCCTCGAGAGGACGACTTTCCGTGGCGCCACCGGCGATGGCCGCGTGGAAGCGCGCGTCTACGTCGGGGACGTAGATCATGATCGTGACCGGCGTGCCGCCGATGGTCTGCGGGCTGAGCTGACCCATGCCCGGATGCTCGTCCGAGAGCATGATGTGGGAGTCGCCGATCTTCATCTCGGCATGACCGATCGTCCCGTCCGGCGCCGGCATGCGCATCACCTCCTCGGCATTGAACGCCTTCTTGTAGAACTCGATGGCGCTCGCCGCACCCTTGATGACGAGATAAGGGATGACGCTGTGGTATCCGTCGGGAATGTGATGCACTGCCATGGGTCGCCTCCTTTTCCCGTGAGGGTATCGCGGCGATGACCGGCGGGTGTGAAATCTCCGTTACGTAGAGTTCGAGCGGCCGTTTTCGCGCAGCGTAGTGCGCGCCTTTCGCTAGAATCGTCGTCATGAGCGCCTTGGTCATCGTCGACATCGAAGTCACAGATCCTGTTTGTTTCGAGGACTACAAACGCCTCGCATCAGCTTCGATCGCTGCGCACGGAGGACGCTACCTCGCGCGCGGCGGAGCCAGCGAGGTGCTCGACGGGCAGTGGACGCCGCGGCGGCTCGTCGTCCTGCAATTCGACTCGGTCGAACAAGCGAAGAGATGGCGCTTCTCGCCGGAGTACGCCGAGGCGAAGAAGGTTCGTGAAGGGGCTGCAGTGGCGAATATGGTGGTGGTGGAAGGCGCCTGAGTTGTTGCGTTTCGGCGGGCCTCCGGGCGCCTCGGTGGGCTGAGAGCCCACCGCTCCACTGGAGTTCTTCGCGGACGGCGCTTAGAACTTCGATCTCGATGAGTGCTTCGGGCGGTCTGCGGCTTGCTGCCCAAGGCGCGAAGAATTCTGGAAGCCTTCGGTTGTGCCACGAGGGACCCCCTCATCCGCCGGAGCCTGCCCTGAGCGAAGCCGAAGGGGCACCTTCTCCCCCGTTGCGGGGCAAACGAGGCGAAGACGTATCTGTAACGAGATCACCGTCACCGCGTTCGTGCAGGACGACCTCGAAGCGGATCCGCAGGCCGGCATAGGCCCCTCGCTCGCGACCGAACCCGAGGAGACGAGGAACTTGCGGACGTCCTGTGTGCGTTCAGCTTCGCTCGCGCTCTTCTCGGACGGCGCTCAGTACCTCGATCTCGATGAGGTCCTTCGGGCGGCCCGCGGCGCGTTTCATCGCGATGAGGTCGTTCAGATCGGTGACGAGAACGGTGATCCCGCCGACGTCCATGGGCGTCGCGGTGGGCGCGAGGGACGAGTAGCCTTGCGAGCCTGCGGGTGTTCCGAGGAGATCGAGGTTGCCGGCATTCGTGGTGAGGGTGACGGTGTCTCCAT
>JANMSA010000526.1:0-1884 GCA_031388865.1 Acidobacteriota bacterium
CCGACGAGCACCGGTATGGCGAGGCCGTCGACGTTCTTCGCAAACTCGTGACGGAGAATCCGGGACTGTTCGATGTCTGGGACAAGCTCGGCGAATTGCACGTGGCCATGGGCCAGTACGAAGAGGCCATCCGCGTCTATCGCCAGGCCATGAGTCGTGCGCAGCGGTTTTCGCCGGAGATGGCCCTGTCGCTGGGCACGGCCTACCTGGAGCACAGGCAACTCGCCGAAGCGGAACGCCACGCGCACCTGGCCATGAAGGCGCTGCCGTCGGGCGCGCACGCGCTCCTGGCGCGTGTTGCTCTGGCGCGACGCGACTATCCATCAGCTGAGCGCGAAACAGTGATCGCCATCGGAACGCGGAACCCACAGCCGGCGGCCATGCTCCTGATGGCTGAGGTGAAGCGTGCTGCCGGCGATCTGCAAGGGGCACTGGCCGCGATCGATGCGGCCGCGGAACGTGCGCGCGCGCTGCATGTGACGAAGCTCTATCGTCTCGACTTCCTGCGTGGCGATCTGCTCGCGCGCAGCGGACGCGTCGAGGATGCCGTGGCCGCGTATCGGCGCGAGATCGAGAATTTCCCCCACAACACGCAGGCCTACGCGAACCTGGCCATCATCTACTTCGTTGAAGGCCGTCACCCGGAAGTCGACCGCCTGCTGAAGGAGATGGTGCGCGTCAATCCCCATCCAGGCGCACGTGCACTGGCCGCGCACACTCGAGCCTCGCTGCAATGAAAAAGCCCGGCTTTGCGGCCGGGCTTTTCAGTTGCAACTGGATGGATGATTAGAAGCGCAATCCCACCGAGACCCGGTACTCGCGCGGGTCCTGATAGGCCTCGCGTTGCGTCGCTTTCCCGAAATCCGGGCTGAGTTGATAGTGCGTCCCTTCCACAGGCGCGGTGGTGAAGGGGTTGAACGGGGTCAGCGACGCGCGGGTGCGGCGCACGAACACGGTCTGGTTGATGACCGGCCCGCGAGAGGTCTCGGGGTACTCCACGCCCTGGTCGTCGAAGATGTTGACGATGTCGGTCTGCACGAAGAAGCGGGCTCCGCGAATGGACGGAGATTCGTAGTTGAGCGCCAGGTTTGTGGACATGATGTCGTCGGCGCGAAATTCACCGCGGTCGCTGAAGTAGTACCAGACGCGTGACGGAGCATTGATGTATCCAGGGTTCACCACGCCGTCGGCAAGCGTGGCGCTCCGCCGGACGTCGATGGCCGCAGCCGCGGAGTACGGCAGTCCGCTGTGGTAACGCTGGAGGAGCGAGAAGTTGAATCCGCCCACCACCGTGGGCAGGGTGTACTGCAGCCACGCTGCCGCGCGATGACGCATGTCAGCCGACAGGTAGCCGACCGGGTGATTCTGCTCGAAGTCCTGATACTCAGGTGCACACAGGCCGGTGTCGGTGCCGGGCACGGAAGAGCCGCCGTTGCAGCCCGCCAGTACCGTAGCGTTGTTGAATTGCTCGCCCTCGATGTTGCCGCGCAGCTTGGACCACGTGTAGTTGCCGCCGAAGGTGAGACTTCCCAGCAATCGGTACTGGAACTGAGTCTGGACGCCGAAGTAGTTCCGTTCCAGATCACCGTCACCGGTCTCGATCACGCCCTGATCGACCTGTCTCGTGCTGGGCGCGGGCAGATTGACCTTTCCGGTCGAGAGGTCCCTGCGCAGCATGTAGAAGTCGTTCCAGACTCGGCTGACGACGTCAGCCCGCACGTGACCGCGCTGGCCGAGGCGCACACCGTATCCGACTGAATACTCGTCCATGCTCGGCGCGGTGAGGTTCTCGCCGATTCGTGAGGTGTAGCCGGGGAAAGAGAGAGAGTTGATCAGCGCGGTGTTGTTGATCCCGCCCTGCGCGTCAAACCATTCGAACATCCG
>JANMSA010000581.1:0-2982 GCA_031388865.1 Acidobacteriota bacterium
CGATGGGCCGGCCGTCGATTCCGCCCGAGCACCTGCTGCGCGCGTTGCTCCTCCAGATTCTCTATACGATTCGCAGCGAACGCCAGCTCATGGAGCAACTCAACTACAATCTGCTCTTCCGCTGGTTTGTGGGGCTGAACCCGGATGATGCAGTGTGGGTGCCGACCGTGTTCACGAAGAATCGCGATCGCCTCCTCGACGGGAACATCGCCGACGCGTTTCTGCACGAGATCCTCAAAGCGGCCGACACGCGGGGCCTGCTGTCGCATGAGCACTTCACCGTCGATGGGACCCTGCTCGAGGCGTGGGCAAGCCAGAAGAGTTTCCGGCGGAAAGACCATCCGGAGCCGCCCCCCTCGGATGGAGATCCCAGGAACCCCACGGTGAACTTCCGGAAGGAGAAGCGCTCGAACAAGACGCATCAGTCGGTCACCGACCCCGACAGCCGCCTGGCGCGGAAGAGCCACGGCACCGCGGCGCTCCTCTATCATCTGGGGAGCGTGGTGATGGACAATCGCCATGGGCTGATCGTCGCCACCGACGTGCGATCGCCGGAGTACGACGCGGAGCGAGATGCGGGCGTGGAGATGATGACGACGCTGGAGTTCCGTGCACGACGCCGAACGCTCGGCGCGGACAAGGGCTATGACATGCCCGACTTCGTTGCCGGAGTCCGCGCCTGCCACACGACCCCGCATGTGAGTCCCAACATCCATGAGCGACGACCAACGAGCGCGATCGACGGGCGCACGACTCGGCATGGGGGCTTCGCGGTGAGTCAGATCAAGCGCAAACTCGTCGAAGAAGGATTCGGGTGGGGCAAGACGATCGGCGCCCTGCGCAAACTGCGTCATCGGCGGCCGGGAGAACGTCAGCTGGATCTTCACCCTCACCAACGCGACGTACAACCTCGTGCGGATCCGCACGCTCATCCGCGCCGGCGCCTGCGCGTGAGGGCCGCGCAGGCACCGCCACCGCCCACCGCCGACAGCGAGAGGGCGCCGCGGCGCCTCGCATTCCTTCGATCAGGACGATCGATGATTCTCCTCCGCGCGCGATAGATAGCGAAAATCGTCGAAACACGCAGTTGTTCCGCACCCTGCTAAGGCGTTCGCGACGTCAGGTGGACGCCGGAAGGATCGTGAGCGTCCCGCTGGCGTGCCGGATCTGCGGCTCGTCGTCGATGACCAGCACGATCATGGCGACCTGGGCGACGGACGCCAGCGCCAGTCGCGCACATCGGGCATGTCGTCGCCGTGCGCCCTGATGTACACCTCGTGCTCGTCGAGCCGCGCGCGACAGTGGGTCGCGAGGCGCATCGCATCGGACTCGACGGCGAGACCGGGCACCCGCGCGATGACGTCGAGCACGAGGTGGAACCGGTCGAGCGTGTTCCGCACCGTCATGTCGAACGGCGTCGTCGTCGTTCCCTCCTCCTTGAAGCCGCGCACATGGAGGTTTGCGTGATTGGTCCGCCGGTACGTCAGGCGGTGGATCAGCGCCGCGTAGCCATGAAAGGCGAAGAGAATGGGCCGGTCGCTGGTGAAGAGCGCGTCGAATGCCTTGTCGCTGATCCCGTGCGGGTGCTCGGCCTCCGGCTGCAGCGTCATGAGGTCCACGACATTGACCACGCGCAGCCGCAGGCGTGGTAGATGTTCGCGGAGAAGTGCCACCGCGGCGAGCATCTCCATCGTCGGCACGTCTCCGGCGCATCCGAGCACGATGTCAGGTGCATGGCCGTCATCGGTGCTGGCCCATGCCCACACGCCGAGGCCGGCGGTGCAATGTGTCGCAGCGGCCTCGATCTCCAGCCACTGCGGCGCGGGCTGTTTTCCGATGACGATGACGTTGACGTAGTTGCGGCTCCGCAGGCAGTGATCGGCGACCGAGAGGAGTGTGTTGCCATCCGGCGGCAGGTACACGCGGACAACGTCGGCCTTCTTGTTCACGACGAGGTCGAGGAAGCCCGGGTCCTGATGACTGCTGCCGTTATGATCCTGCCGCCAGACGTGCGACGTCAGGAGGTAGTTCAGCGACGCAATCGGACGGCGCCACGCAAGACGGCGTGCCGTGTTCAGCCATTTGGCGTGCTGGTTGAACATCGAGTCCACGATGTGAATGAAAGCCTCGTAGCACGAGAACACTCCATGGCGGCCCGTGAGGAGGTAGCCCTCGAGCCATCCCTGGCACATGTGCTCGCTCAGCACTTCCATGACGCGCCCGTCGGTGGTGACGTGCTCGTCGGTCGGGAGGATCTCGGCCATGAAGATGCGCCCCGTGACGTCGAACAGCGCGTCGAGACGGTTCGAGCTCGTCTCATCCGGACCCATGACCCGGAAGTTGGCCGATGCTTCGTTGAGTTGCATCACGTCGCGAAGCATCTGGCCCAGCACGCGCGTCGCTTCGCCGTCCACGGCGCCAGGAGCCGGCACCGCGATGGCATGGTCCCGGTAGTCTGGGAGCACGAGATCGCGAAGGAGCACCCCGCCGTTGGCGTGCGGGTTGGCACTCATGCGGCGTTGCCCGCTCGGTGCCCCCGCGGCAATCTCCGGGCGCAGCGCCCCGTGCTCGTCGAAGAGCTCGTCAGGTCGGTAGCTGAGGAGCCACTGCTCGAGCAGGTGGAGGTGGCCGGGATTCTCGGCGAACCCAGTCAGCGGGACCTGATGTGATCGAAACGAGCCCTCGGTCGGCTTGCCGTCGACCGTCCGGGGGCCCGTCCACCCTTTGGGGGACCGTAGCACGACCATCGGCCACCGAGCGCTCGTTGCCGATCCCCCGCCGCGCGCCCGCCTTTGGATCTCGCGGATCCGGTCGAGCACGTCGTCGAGCGTTGCGGCCATGAGCCGGTGCATCGTCTCGGGGTCGTCTCCCTCGACGTAGTGCGGCTCGTAACCATACCAGTGCATCAACGCCGTGAGGTCGTCTGTGCCGATGCGCGCGAGCACCGTGGGACCAGCGATCTTGTATCCGTTCAGGTGCAGC
>JANMSA010000663.1:0-3187 GCA_031388865.1 Acidobacteriota bacterium
AACCCACGGGTTGCCCGGGCCCCCACCCACGGCGCCCCGGCTGGGGCCCAGGACCCGATGGCGAGGTCCCCGTGATCATTCCCGCGCCCCTGCCGGGGCGCAGAACCAACCTATCGCGCGTTCCGGTGGTATTGCGCTACGCGCTCAACCACCGGCTATTCGCCATCACGCCTCCGGCGTGGAACACGCGATCTCACACACGAATGCGCGCCTCCGGTGTGCAAAGCAACGCGCCCCTCGTGCTTCACACACGAATGCGCGCCTCAGGTGTGCGAAACAAGGCGAGCTGCGGGCCCGTTTTTCAATTTTCAATTTTCAATTGAGACTCACTCAACTCACCTCATCCCAGATTTTCACGTCTTTCGACTCTTTCAGGAAGAGCGATCCGATGACGAAGGTGAGCAGGGCGATGCTGATGGGGTACCAGAGGCCGGCGTAGATGTGGCCGGTCGCTCCGACCACGGCCGTTGCGATCAGAGGGGTGAATCCGCCGAACCAGCCGTTGCCGATGTGGTACGGAAGGGAGAGCGAGGTGTAGCGGATCTTCGCCGGGAACGCCTCGACCAGGAACGCCGCAATCGGGCCGTAGACCATGGTCACGAAGATGACCTGGATGAAGATCAGCAGCGTCATCACCACCGGTCGCAACGGGTCGGACGCCGCGTGCATGGCCTGATAGATCGGGTAGTAGGACAGTGCCGCGATGAGATTGCCCGCCATCATGATCTTCTTGCGGCCGATGCGGTCCGACAGCGCGCCGAAGAAGATGAAGAACGGCGTTCCCAGAGCGAGGGCGATGGCGACGATGATGTTGGCCTTGATGAAGTCGACCTTGAGCACGGTCTGCAGGAAGATCAGGGCGTAGAACTGCCCCGTGTACCAGACCACGGCCTGACCCGCGGTTGCGCCGAAGAGCACCAGCAGGATGATCTTCCAGTTGCGCCGGTTCCCGAAGGAGTCGCGCAACGGTGCAGAGGAGGTCTTGCCCTCGCTCTTGAGTTTCGTGAACAGCGGCGATTCCTTCAGCCGCATGCGGATGTAGACGGACATCCCCACGAGCACGATGGACAAGAGGAACGGGATTCGCCATCCCCACGTCTTGAAGGCCACCTCGGACATCGACGTGCGCACGATCAGGATCACGCCGAGCGACACGAACAGTCCGAGCGTGGCGGTGGTCTGGATGAAGCTCGTATAGAAGCCGCGGCGCTTGTCCGGGACATGTTCGGCGACGTAGACCGCCGCGCCGCCGTACTCACCGCCGAGCGCCAGACCCTGGGCCAGGCGGAGGACGACCAGGATGATGGGCGCGAGCATGCCCACCTGTTCATACGTGGGCAGGACTCCGATGAGGAACGTCGCACCCCCCATGATCAGCAGCGTCACCAGGAACGCGTACTTGCGCCCCACGCGATCGCCCACACGGCCGAACACAACCGCGCCGAAAGGCCGCACAGCGAAGCCCGTCGCGAACGTCGCCAGCGTCAGCAGGAAGCCAGCGGTGGGGTTCTCCTTCGGAAAGAACAACCCGGCCATGACCGTGGCCAGACTTCCAAAGATGTAGAAGTCGTACCACTCGATCATCGTCCCGGCCGCAGCCGAAGCGATCACCTTCCAGATCGGGTACTCGCGGTCTTGCATGCGGTCATTATCGACAACTCGCGTGAGTCCTGCCGGGTTGTCAGTTGTCTGCGGTCTCTCGCTTCGAATGGCAGGTTCCCCGAGTGGCCCGGCTGCCTGGGCAGTGGTCTTTTGTCCGAGGGCGCTTGCTGGGCCTCACTCGCGAAACCCTGGGGCTCGAAGCGAGAGACCGCAGACAACCGACAACACGCAAAGAGAACTACTTCGCAGCCACGAGCACCCACCGCAACGCATGAGGGTCGCGGTCACCGCGATCGGGGCGAAGAACGTGAGTCTGATGAAAAGAGTTGACCCGCAAGACGCTGTCATCCAGGTCCCTCGACCCGGGCGCTCGGGATGACGGCACCTGAGACAAGCGCCCGAGGATCGTTTTCTGCCGTCCGGTGACGTCCTGGCGATGGCCAGTAGGCAGTGGGAAGTGGCCTTGCGACGCCGCTCAGCCGCCACCGAGACGGGTCTCCCCGTGATCCAGCTCACGTGACGAACGACGGCGTGTCGGTTATTGTGTGCATCGGTCCGATGCCGCACCGCGGCATTTTTCTGAGTCCAGCAGGGGTCTATCCAATGAGCAGAACCATTCGTGCAGCCATCGTGGCCGCGTGCATCGCGGTGTTTGTCGTCCCTTCGAGCAACGCAGCGACGTACCTTGTTCCCTCGGACGCGGAACTCATCCAGAAGTCGGACGACATCGTCGTGGCGACCGGGGTGACTTCGCTGGTCGAACGCGATGTGCGCGGCGGGATCGTCACCCGCTACACGCTGCGTGTGGAAGAGGCATTCAAGGGCGACTACTCCGCGGGCGAACATCTGGTGCTCACGGAGCGTGGCGGCCTGCTGGATGGAAAGATCAAGTACATCCCCGGGACGCCTGAGTACAAGCCCGGCGTGCGATATCTCGTGTTCACCGAGACGAACAACGTACTCGAGCCGGTGACGTTCGGCATGGCGCTCGGTCAGTTTCACTTTGCCGCGGAACGCGGACGCTCGCTGCTGCTGCGCACGGAGGTCTTCGGGTTCGACGGCAACCTCGGCTCGCACGTCGAACGTGCCCGCGATGCGAAAGGCTTCGTCGAGTACATCCGCGGGATCGTGGCGCAGCGCGTGAGCCCGGAGCCGGCCTACTTTGTCGATGGGGTCGAGCCTGAGTTCAGGCTCGAGGGCGGCAAGGTAGGAACCAATGCCACGCGGACCTCCTATCTGATGCAAGTGGGCGGACAGGGATTCCGCTGGTCTACCCCGAGCACGAGCTTCGTCAAGAGTGGAACCGCAGTAGGCCCCGATGGAAACGCGGCGGTCAGTCAGGCTTTCGGCGAGTGGAATGGCACCAGCTCGAACATCAACTACGTCGATGGCGGCCAGGACAATCTTGCTCTTGGGGGTCTCGCCAATGACGATGGGAAAGACGCCATTCTGTTCAACGACCCGAACAACGAGGTCTCCTCTGCGGCCGGCATCGGCGGCATCTCCGCGGGCGGCAACGTGTACGAGTTTCCGATCGGAAGCGGCGAGTTCTTTATCGACATGATCGAGGTGGACGTGGTCATGA
>JANMSA010000713.1:0-2184 GCA_031388865.1 Acidobacteriota bacterium
AGCTGCTTCTCGAGCTGATCAGCGTGGCCCTTCTGAAAGACGAACTGATAGGCGCGCCTGACGGCACTCAGCAGTGCGGCCGTCGTCGGGTCCTCAACGACGTGCAGATAGACGGTGTCGTCGGCCAGCCACTCGGGCGGCTCAGTCAGACCGACTCCGACGATGGCCGTGTTCGCATCGATCTGCAGCGAGGTCCGCCGCCCGTTGTTGATCGACGCATCGACGAGGACCACCCGCAGCGACGCGCCGTCAACGCCAGCGGAAAGCTGATCGAGAGTGTCGAGCCTGCTCGCAGCGATCGACTCACTGATGAGCATCTCGGCATATCGGCCGATCGGAAACGAATCCGAATGCATCAACGTGAGCGTCTGCATGTTCTTGTGGTCCCGGCGTCCAACCGCCGCCCGGGAGGCGTTCTTCCAGATGGGATTATGGCACTTGCTCGGACAAAGCCGGGAGCGTTACGGGAGATGGGGCGCATCGACCACCGCGGTAGACTGCTGGCCATGCTGAAGCGCACTCTGCTGCTGATCCTCCTCACCATCACTACGGCCGCGTTCGCGCAAGAGAAACAGCAGCCGCAGGCGCCGGACCGCAGGCCAGGAGAGGGTGAAGGACCGTTCCAACGCCTCATCATCCGCGGGGCCACCGTGATCGACGGCTCCGGTGCCCCGCCGATCGGTCCAATGGACGTGGTCATCGAAGGCAATCGCATCACCGAAGTGCGCAGCGTCGGATTTCCGAAAGTCGAGATCGATCCTGCGCGCAGGCCGAAAGACGCCACGCGCGAGATCGACGGTTCAAAGATGTACGTCCTGCCCGGCTTTGTCGACATGCACGGCCATCCGGGAGGAACCGAGCAGGGCACGAGCGCGGAGTACGTCTTCAAGCTGTGGCTCGCTCACGGGATCACCACCGTACGCGATCCGGGTGCAGGCAATGGACTGGCCTGGACGGTCCACGAGCGCGACCGCAGCGCCCGCAACGAGATCGTCGCGCCCCGTATCGTGCCTTACGCCTTCACCGGGTCCACGATGTGGAAAGGCGGCGCCATCGACACGCCGGAACAGGCCCGCAAGTTCGTTCAGTGGGTCGCGAAAAACGGCGGCGCCGGCCTCAAGATCATCGGCGGCGGCGACCCGGTGTATGACCCCGACATCCTCGCAGCGACCATCGACGAGGCAAAGAGGTGGAAGCTCGGAACCACCACGCATCTCTCGCAGATGGGCGTCGCCCGCATGAACATCCTCCAGGCCGCACGGCTCGGCCTCGGCAGCATGGAGCACTGGTACGGTCTTCCTGAGTCCCTGTTCGCCGATCGCACCATTCAGGACTACCCCGCCGGCTACAACTATCTCGACGAGCAGCATCGCTTCGGCGAGGCAGGACGGCTCTGGCGCCAGGCCGCGCCTCCCGGAAGCGCGAAGTGGAACGCGGTGATGGATGAGCTGCTGGAGCTCGGCTTCACCATCGACCCGACCTTCACGATCTATGAAGCCAGCCGCGATCTCACCCGCGCGATGCGCGCGGAATGGCACGACCAGTACACCCTCCCCTCGCTGTGGAAGTGGTACGAGCCCAGTCGCAAGGCGCACGGGTCGTACTGGTTCGACTGGACCACGCGCGACGAGATCGAGTGGAAGAACAACTACCGCCTCTGGATGGCCTTCATCAACGAGTACAAGAACCGCGGCGGCCGCGTCACCACCGGTTCCGACTCCGGCTACATCTACAAGCTTTACGGCTTCGACTACATCCGGGAGCTCGAGCTGCTCCAGGAGGCAGGCTTCCATCCCCTGGAGGTGATCCGCGCGGCCACGTTCCACGGCGCCCAGGCTCTCGCCGAGCCGACCGGAAAGAAAACGGAGATCGGTCTGGTGCGCCCGGGCATGCTCGCCGACCTCGTGCTCGTCGAAGAGAACCCGCTGGCCAACCTGAAAGTCCTCTACGGCACCGGCGCAATCCGCGTAAACGACCAGTCCGGCAAAGTCGAACGCACAGGCGGCGTGAAGTACGTGATCAAAGACGGCATCGTGTACGACGCAAAGAAACTCCTCGCGGATGTGGCGAAGATGGTGGCGGAGGCGAAGAAGTAGTCTTCAGGTCTTCGGGTCTTCGGTCTTCGGGGTTCGAGTCTTCGAGTCTTCGAGTCTTCGAGCCTTCGAGCCTTCGAGTCTTCGTTCC
>JANMSA010000785.1:0-5478 GCA_031388865.1 Acidobacteriota bacterium
GCTAT
Organism: Acidobacteriota bacterium; assembly: GCA_031388865.1. Taxonomy (GTDB): domain Bacteria; phylum Acidobacteriota; class Thermoanaerobaculia; order Gp7-AA8; family Gp7-AA8; genus QHVT01. Next base: position 6 of record JANMSA010000785.1, read on the forward strand.
TTGCCATCACGCCTCCGGCGTGCAACCTCCGTGATCTCGCGCTACGCGGTCAACCACCGGCCGATCGTCAACACGCGATCCGGCGGGCGATCCGGTGGTACTCGTGCTCACGCGCTCGACACGATGCGCGCCGTGCACGCCGGAGGCGTGATGGCAAATAGCCGGTGGTTGAAGCGCGAAGTGCGATACCACCGGTGCGCGGGTTCCCCCATCGTTCGCGCCCCGGCAGGGGCGCAGGACGCGCCGATTGGCCGGCGGTTCCGGGCTCGGAGCGCTGAGAGCTGCGCGCGTCATCGGATGACCGAAACGTCTGAACGGGCATCTGTTCTCGTGAAGGAAGGCTTGACATGCGGCAGTATGGAGCCAATGTTGTAGCGAACCGAGTTCAGCTTCTCAACATAGGAGAACGTGATGCCCAAGGCTCTTTCGCGCCATGATTTTCTGATCAAGGATCTGGCTGTCAGCGTAGGTGGGGGAGGTCGCGGTGGCACCTGGATGCCTGGGCCCGACGATGAGACCCCGCCGTCACCGATTTCCCCGATTGCCAGTGTGCTGACGAACCTCGCCTACATCGAGGCCGTTCGCGGAACCGTCATCGACGCTGTAAAAACGAAGCGGTTCGAAGACATCGCAGGCGCTTTCGTCGCAGGCGCCACCGGCGGCAACGCAACGATTCGCACGGCCATTCACGAGATTGGCGCGGCGATCGTGGCCAGCGCGGCCTTTGCGGCGCTCGGTGGTGGGGGAGCCGGACTTCCCAATCCCGACTGCGGCGGCACTTCACTCGAGACGATTCCGCCTACGCTCACGCCGATCGTCCATCGTGGCCTCGCCGTACACCGGGCGACCGACCTGCCACGGCTGAGGAAGCAGCTCGCCGAGACGGTGGCGTTCGTCGACAAGGCCGCCGTTGCCCAGGCGCCGCGCGGCGCAGAGGTTGCGGGTGTCCGCGCGCAGCTCGAAGGAGCACTGAAGGAACTGCGGTAGCACCTCTGGCCCCGTGAGCGAACGGATCGAACGCCTCTCGCTGGCCGCCCTTCGCATGGCGGCCAGCGGTTTGTCGCAGGACCCTGAGGTCGTTGCGCACTGGTTGTATCGCTTCGGGACAGTGCCGCGCGGGCCAGCCATCGATCGCGACTTCGGCCCCGATGACGATCCGATGGCGGTCCTTGGGATGACCGTGGGCGGCGTCGCGCGCCGGCGACTGGAAACTGCTTACGACGCGACCTCGTATTCGGGTTGGTACTCTTTCGCGCGGACCAGCACTCGGGTCCAGCTCTCCGCGGCCTGCAAACTGTACGTAAGCCCACGGCCGGAAGCGCTGGCGGAAGCCTTTCCCCGCATCGCCGATGAGTTCGTACGGTTCGAGGTACGGTCGTTCAAGGTCGGACGTGGGATCGAGGGGCTGCTGCGGCCCGACAAGATCATCGCCTATTTCGACGACCGCCCCCACCTGGACTCAGTGGCAGCTGCGCTCGCAGAGGCGCTTCGGGGATGCCCGACTCAGGGCGTGCCGTTCACCACCGACGCCGGGGCCGACGGGCTGCTGTCCTGCGGTGTCGATCCGCCGCCTGGAAATGCGGTGGCCACGAGCTGGAGGGCGTGGGTGACGAAGCGGCTGGCGGTCAACCTGACGGGGCAACGCGCAGCGTCATGCGCGGATCCCGTGGAAGGGGCACTTGCCGGCATTCGCCTGGCTGGCGTCGATCCTGAGACCTGGCGCCCGAACGCCGGGGCGTTCCGCGATGAGGGCTCGCCATGATCGAGGCTCCCTTCGACATTGCGACGACGGTCTTCACGCTGCCTCCCGACGCGAAGTTCCTGCCCGTTTCCGAACTCTCGGCGCGGCTGCGTGCCCGGATCGGCGCGGTCGAGGAGGGCCAATCGGTCATCACCCGGCCTGGATTTCGTGTGACCACGCGACTGGTTCCGGCACCGCTTGCCGCTCTGATTGACGAGTTCCGCGTTCCGAGCCTGCTCACGGATGCTGTTCTGCGCTTTGCCCGTACGCACGAACAGGAACCCCAGGCCATGCTGGACCTGACGTTCGACGCACTGGCCAGCCTCGTCGAAACGCGGATTCTCGTTCCGCTGGGGTCGACCGATGCCCTGGCGCCGGCGCCCAGCCTCGCGATCGGGCAGGAGTACGCTGGGTTTGAGATCGAAGCGCTGGTCCGCTCGCTGGAGGACTCGGAAGTCTATCGGGCTCACGGGCGGGGCGGGGCGGTGGCGCTGAAGATCGCGCGCGACGATCGCCCTGCGGTCGAGGCCATGATGGCCAACGAGGCTCGAATGCTCGAGCGCCTCCAGGGCATCGACACCCCACGCTTGCTTCACAGTGGAATCGAGCATGAGCGGCCTTATGTCGCGATGGAATGGTGCGATGGAGTCTCGATCGCCGTTGCTGCGCAACAGGCGCGTGCCGCGCGAGACCGGCGCCAGCTGCACGAGGTCGTGTGCCGGATGCTGGCCGTGTACGGCCGGCTTCATCAAAGGGGCGTGCTGCACGGCGACATCCATCCCGGCAACTGCCTCGTGCGCGACGACGGCCGCGTGGTCATCCTCGATTTCGGCAATGCGCGGATGATGGACGCGGCAGGGACCGTCGATCCGCTGCGCTCCGGCATCCCGCAGTTCTACGATCCGCAGATGGCCGGCGCGCTCCTGTCCGGCGACCTGCCGCCGGCAGCGACCGCCGCAGCAGAGCAGTATGCGATCGCCGTTCTGGCCTATCTGCTGTTGACGGGACTGCAGCCGATCGACTCTCCTGCCGTTCACGATGAGTTGCTGCTGCGCATCGTGCAGCGGCCACCGCTCCCATTCGCTGCGCGAGGGGTCCCTGCCTGGCCCGAGGTCGAAGCCGTGGTGGTCAGGGCGCTGGCAAGAGAACCCGCAGATCGCTTTCCCGACGTCACCAGCATGGCGCGCGCCTTCTCGTCGGCCAGCTTGCCGCGCAACGTTTCGCCACGCTGGCCCGATGCGGCTCAGCGTGCCTTCGACACCGCCGTCGAGAGTGTACGGAGTCTGGCACCTTCGGCCGACCCTCTCGATCACGCCTGGTTTGCGATGCGGGCCGCCCTGGCCCTGGATGATGCCGAATTGCTCGCTGCCGCCGATGTCCTCATCGGCAGGGCGGGAACGGGCTACCGTGCACTGTGCGTCGCCGCGCTCGCGGCGCGAGCTCGATGCGACAGCCGGATGGAGAGCAGGGCCATCGCCGGATTTCTCGCCGCGACCGGGCAGCTGCGCGATGGACCGGAGACTGGTGCAGCCTTGCTGACGGCAGCAAGCATTCTGGACGGCGCCACATCCCGATCTCCTGAATTGCCGGCGCTTGCGGCGTGGGCGGCGCGCACCCTCAGCGCTCAGCTCGCATCTTGCAGCTCGCAGGGGGCCGCCCTCCGCCACGACGGTTGGTCTGGAATTCTGACAGCTGAAGGCTGCGAGCCGCGAGCTGACATGGCGGAACCGTTGCTGCTCTATGTGGGGCTCTCGCTCGGCAGGACGGGTGCGGTCGCCGTACATGCCGATCTCCGGGCGCGCGTTGAAGGAATGGGCGAGACGCACGCGGGCGATGTGTGGCTCTGGTCGATGGCGCATGACCTCTTCGCGGACGACCGGTTCAAGGCGCTCGCACTCGCCGCACCTCTGCCGGGCCGTCCGCTGATGCGCGGGCTCGCATTGCTCAGACTTCACCAGTTGACGGGGGACACGCGCTGCGTCGCCGATGCCGATCGCGTGGCGGCGAGGGCGCCCTGCTTCCGGCTTCCAGCGTTCGACACCGCGCTCCTCATGGCCGAACTGAAAGCGCCCGAGAGCGCGATCCTGCCGCCCTTCCGTTTCCCTTTTTCGAAAGGCCTGCAACATCGCGGCGCCGATCGAAGTGTCTCCCGCCAAACCAGCGAGTGAGCCATCTCGAGTCCCCTACGCGACGCTCGTCGTCTGAGGAGCAATTTCTGCCGCGCAGACTCCTGGGCCAGCTACAATTCACTCGCAATCCATCCGCAAGACCATCCCCACGAAAGAGGCCACGATGAAACTGAAATCCCTATCGAGCACAGCAGCATGGGTGTGCGCAATCCTGATGTTGCTCAACGCGTGTAGCAAGACAACCACGGAGAAGGAAACGCAGGAGATTGCGAAGGAAGCTGTGGCTTCCGACGAGTCCCGGAATCGAACCGGCACATTCACTGCCGACGGAAAGACGTATACAGGGAAGGTCAGTACGCAGCTCTTCGAGGCGACCGGTCAGTTTTCCGTCTTGTGTCAGGACGATTCCGATCCAAACGACTCCCGGCTGATCCAGTTCGTCTTTAAGAACGAGGCCAGCGCTCGTGCGGCCGGCGAGCGAAAGATCGCGTACGACCAGGGCAAAGATCAGACTCCGGACGAAGTGTCAGTCACGTATGACACCCGCTACAGCAGCGATCAGGGCAGGGCGGGTTCTCTCCGTGTTACCAGCAGCGGGAAAGACAATGAGCTGGTATTCGACAAGATCGCGTTGCAGACAATGAGCAAAGAGATGGTCACGGTCTCTGGAAAGATTCCGTTCTAGCGGCACTCTCATCGGCTGTAGCAATGAGTCGCAGATTTTTTTTGGCGGCCCATCAGAGACGATCCAAAGGTCGCGACTCGCTATACTCCTCGCGCCTTTCTTCGAGCGGACTCGGCATCACCGTACCATTAGGCGACAACGCGACGGCCGCCGGACGCGCTCAGAATCGACGCGTGGAGCTCACAAAGAAATGATGCAAGCTGCAGTGCTGGCGGACGGCGGGATCGGCCCGTCTTTGTCGGACAAAGGCTAGGAGGATGGTCATGGATCCAGTCATTCATTTTGAGATGCCCTACGACCAGCCGGATCGGATGAAGAAGTTCTATCAGTCCGCGTTCGGCTGGGAGCTGAATACGCTCGGTGCGGAGATGGGAAATTACGTGATCGCCATGACCGCGGAGAGCGACGAGGCTGGCCCCTTGAAGCCCGGTGCGATCAACGGTGGTTTCTTCGAGAGGATGAAGGAGATGCCGGAGGCTGGTACGTCGGTCGTCATCGCCGTGGAGGACCTCCAGGCCGGAATCCGGAAAGTGAACGGTGCCGGCGGCAAGGTGCTGGGAGAGCCGATGGAGATCCCCGGAATCGGCCACTTTGTCTCTTTCCAGGACACCGAGGGAAATCGCGTGAGCATGCTCCAGCCTCTCCCGCGGAGGGCGAAGCCTGCCCCTTCTGCATGATGCCGCTCGGCGGCGTGACCGAATTGGGTGAGGACTTGCGTTGCTCATTCGCGACTCGAACCTCGTCGTAGAACAATCAGCACAGTCACCGGGGAAATGCAGACGGCGGCCTGCTGCCACAGAGTGGGGGAGGCGGCCAGCGCGAGTCTCGCGATACTCCCCAATCGAGAGCCTTCTCCCCCGTGAGGGGGAAGGTGCCGAAGGCGGATGAGGGGGCGTCCTCCGGCCGCCACGATCCATC
>JANMSA010000838.1:0-8239 GCA_031388865.1 Acidobacteriota bacterium
GCCGGCCGCCAGCTCGAGCGTGAGCCACCGGGTCGCGTCGAAGCCCAGCGCCGCGGATCCGCCGAGCGTGGTGTCGGTCCGCTCGCCCGCTTCGAACCCCGACACCACCGCGTTCGGGTAGTCGTCACTGCCGTACTGCACGCCGACGCGGGCATGGATCTTCGGCGTGAAGCGCTGCGAGAGGCTCGCGGCCGCCGCCGTCCTCAGGTAATAGGGGTTCTGCGGGTAATCGGATTCCCGCGACGCGCGGGAGAGATCGATGCCCAGCAGCGTCCGCCGGGTGAACGAGTGCCTGACCCCCGCCAGCAGCGTGTAGTAGCTGCCGTCTTCGGTGCCGAGCGAGGGGTCCTGCGCCTCGTAGCGTTTCCACTGAAATCCCGCCTTGACCAGTCCGGCCGACCGTGACGTGACATCCCAGGTCAGGCCGGCGGCGGCCTGGATCGCGCTGTTGTCCTGCGCGCTCAAAGAGTCGTACGCGTAGGTCACCTGGGAGGCCTCGATCAACGCGGAGAGCGCCGGCCGGAATCTCCAGTGCAGATCCGCCTGGACCGTGGTCTCGACGCGGTCGCGCTGGACGCTGAGCTCGAAGGTGGGCTGCGTGCGGTTCCCGGAGATTTCCAGCCGCAGCGCGTCCCGGATGGCGTAGGCCACGCTGGCGCTCAACGTGTTCAGCGTGAAGTCCTCGCCGTCGCCGAACTCCTGCGTGCCGGGCAGGTAGCGCTTCGCGTGCCGGTCGGCGAGCTTGAAGCTCAAGCCGCCGGGAAAATCCGCGCCGACCGCGGCGCCGACGAACCAGTCCGCGCCGTTCCGCTCTTCTACGCCGTGGTAGCTCAGGAAATCGAGACCGCCTTCGGCGCTCAGCGTGAAGCGGCGCACGGGCAGCTCCAGGCGCAGCGCGGGGGCAATCGACGTCACCCAGCCGCTCTCGGGGTTCTCCGAGGCCAGGTGGACGTTGTCGTCGTGCGTCGCGGTGACGCCCAGGGCCGGGAACAGCAGCGCCGGCCCGATCTGAATGCCCTCCGCGGCGATCGCGCCCGCCGGTGCCAGAAGGAAGATGGCGGCCGTCAGCAGGCCGGGAATCGGAATGGCGCGCAATGATTTCACGTCGTTTTCTCCGCGGCGCCCGGCAGATCGCGCCCTTCGAGGATCGCCCGCGGGTTGGTTTCCACCAGCGCCCGCGCCGCCTCTTCTCCGACGATCCGCGCGGCTGCGGCGCGCCCGCCCGCGAGGCGGGGCGAACGCTCGTGCGCCCAGTGCGCGTCGGTGGCCAGCAGATGGACCCAGCCCTTCTTCAGAAAGCGCTTCGCCGCCGCGCTCGCCGCCGGCCCGAATTCGCCGAGCAGACTCCCCGCCGTGATCTGCATCAGCGCGCCGGCCCGCACCAGCGGCTCCAGACGGCGCCAGTCGCGCTGCAGCGACGCGGTGCGCTCCGGGTGGGTCACGATCGGGACGAGCCCGCGCTCGAGCAGGATGCCGATGAAGGTGTCCGCGCGCTGCGGCAGCACCTGGTAGGGGAACTCGAGCAGGAAGTAGCGTCCGTTACCGCCGAGAGTCAGCACGTTGCCCGGCGCCAGGTTGGGTCGGATGTGGTAGTCGCCGCCGACGACGATCTCGAGCGGAATACCGGCGTCCCGAAGGCGCTGCCGCAGTTCGCCGACCGCGGCCTCGATGCCCGCCGACGAGTTCGGGAAGACATCGCTGACGTGTGGCGTCGCGGCGACGGTCCCGATGCCATCCTCGACCGCGATGCGGCACATCTGGAGCGCTTCTTCCCAGTCGCCGGCCCCGTGATCAAGGCCGGGGAGGATGTGGTTGTGCAGATCGATCATGGCCATCGGAGTATCCGCGGACAGTGCGGCGATCTCAGGAAGGCTCGCCGCTCAAGGCCGGAGCCCGCGGCGAGAGCGCCCCGGACGAGCCGCCCTCCGCGCCTGCTATCACCGCGCCGAAGAGCAGCCAGCCGGCACAAAGGCCGGTGAAGTTGCTCGCCATGTCGAGCCACTCGAACTGGCGGCCCTTGCCCCCGACCAGCGGCTGGAGCACCTCGGTGGAGCAGGCATACAGGACCAGCGACGCGGGCACGCCGTAACGCAGCAGGCGATCGAATCGCTTCCGGGCCGCGCCCACGGGCACCGACCAGCGCACCAGCCAGGCCAGCGTCAGAAAGATCGCGCCGTGGGCAAGTTTGTCCTCGTTGGCGAAGAACAGGTGGACTTCCCGGAACGAACTGGCAGGCGCGAAGATCATCCAGTTGAGCGCCGCGAAGAAACCTGCCGCCAACGTCACCCGAACCCACCCCGGCTGGTTGAGCAGCGACCAGCGGGTCTGGACCGGACTCGCCCACCAGGGGGTCATGACCACTCGAGCGCACATGTTGCTGATTTTGCAGCGAACGGCGAGGAAATGCAAGGCCGCGGCGGGGGATCGATCTATTTCGGAGCTTTCTCTTCGCAGTCGATGCAATCGGCGTATCCGGAGAGTATACTTCGCGCATGTCACTGAAAGAGGGCTTTCGCGAAATCGAGGAGGCGCTCCTTGGGGAAGTTCGTCGGCACTACGGCGACCGCCTCGTCTCGCTGGTCGTCTATGGGTCAGTCGGTCGCGGCACCATGCGGCCCAATTCCGACATCGACCTGCTGATCGTCGCCGACGGGCTGCCCTCGGGCAGGATCCCCCGGGTCGATAACTTCTCGGAGGTGGAGCGACGGCTGGCGCCCCTGCTCGAACGCTTCCGACAACAGGGAATCTCCACGGAATTCTCGCCGGTTTTCAAAACTCCCGGGGAAGCGGCGCACACAACGCCGCTTTTCCTGGACATGGTCGACGATGCCGTCATCCTCCACGATCGCGATGGCTTCTTCGCCGGGGTTCTCGACCGGCTGCGTTCCCGGCTCGCAACGCTGGGTTCCCGGAGGATCTGGCGGGGGAATGCCTGGTACTGGGACCTCAAGCCTGATTACAAGCCCGGGGAGATTTTCGAACTATGACGAATGGTTCCCTCGCGGAGGCTTACCTGCAGAAGGCTACCGCCCGCATCGACGTCCTCGAGCTGCTCAGTGCCAAGCAGGCCTGGTCCGACGTTGTTCGGGAGGCTCAGGAGATCGTCGAACTCGCCCTCAAAGGGATGCTCCGCTATGTCGGCGTGGAGCCGCCGAAATGGCACGATGTCGGCGGAACGGTCCGCGAGTACCGCGACAGGTTCCCTGCTCTGCTTCCCGAGGAGCTCGATCGGCTCGTCGCGGTGTCCTCGTGGCTTCGCAAGGAACGAGAGTCGTCTCTGTACGGCGATATCGACTTCATTCCCACGGAACAATACGGCCCCGACGCGGGACGTCGCGCCTTGGACGATGCCACGTTCGTGTTGGACGTTGTGACGCGGATCCTCGGCACACCTGACGACCCGTCATAGCCACCAGGCTCGCGTTGCCCTCCTTTACTTGAGCGATCGCAGTTCAGCGGCGAGCGTCACCAGTCCGATGGCTTCCGTCCCTTGACCGACAGAAAAACGCTCGGCTCCCGAATAGACGACAAACTGCTTAGACGGTTTCAGGTCAGCACAGGCCAGGTGAAAGCCTTTTTCGAGCTTGGGAGCGGAGCTCCGTTTGATCTCGATAGCCCACAGTTGACGATTCGGTAGCGCGAGGACGAGGTCGATTTCAGCACCCGCAGACGTGCGATAGAAACTCGCTTCCGTGCCTTCGGGGGCGGCCGCAATCAGTGTCTCGATGACCAGGGTCTCCCATGTCTGACCGGCAACGGGATGGCCAAGAACATCTTCCGTGGTTCTCAGCCCAAGCAGGGCATGGGCAATTCCCGAGTCGCGGACGGAGACCTTCGGCGATTTCACAAGCCGCTTGCCGACGTTTTGATGCCACGCGGGCAACCGCCGCACTAGGAGTAGATCCACCAGCAGATCGAGGTAGCCGGCAACCGTCTTGCCATCGACCCCCAGCCCACGCGCCAGATTGGCTGCATTGAGAAGCTCGGCCTGGTTGTGGGCGAGCATCGTCCAGAAGCGACGAAGCGTTTCGGCCGGGATGCGTGGTCCGAATTGGGGAATGTCCCGTTCGAGATAGGTGCGGATGAAATCCTGACGCCACTTGAGGCTTGAGGTGTCATCGTCCGCAAGAAAGCTCGAAGGGAACCCACCGCGAATCCAGAGCTTCTCCAGCCCCTCGGCCGGCACTTCCAATGCATCGAACGGTGCGAGCTCCACGTAAGAGATACGGCCTGCCAACGTCTCGCCCGACTGCTTGAGCAGATCGATGGCCGCAGAGCCAAGCAGGAGAAAGCGGGCGGTCCCCTTTTCACGCCTGCGTCCGCGATCGATGACACCTCGCAAGGTTTGAAAGAGTTCAGGGACACGATGCACCTCATCGAGGACAACCAGCTCGTCTTCATGGCCCAAAAAATATTGCTCGGGATCGGCAAGCCGGGCGAGGCCGGTCGCGGACTCAAGGTCCAGGTAGACGGAAGGCCGTAGCGCGGCGATTTCCAGGGCCAACGTCGTTTTTCCCACCTGTCGCGGCCCCAGGAGGGCCACGGCGGGATAGTGATTGATCAGATAAATTAGGTGATTCTTGAGTCGCCTGTTAAGCATCCTTGTAATTATGGATACTTAGTCCATGATTGCAAGGCTTGGTACTCTGGTATAATGCATGCAATGCAATCAACGCATGCATCTTTGCTGAAAGGGGGTGCCTTGTGGCAAGCCTGACCATACGAAACCTCGACGATTCACTGAAGACGACGCTGCGTCTGAGGGCGGCGCGTCATGGCCGTTCCATGGAAGAAGAAGCCAGGCAACTGCTTCGCCAGGCTCTGGTGCGCGACCGGCCATCGACAGGTCTTGGATCGCGCATTTCTCGTCGCTTTACCGCAGCGGGGGGTGTGGACTTGCCGGACGCCATGCGCTCCATTCCGCGCCAGCCTCCCGCATTCCCGTCGAGTGACGCTGAATGATCCTGCTCGATACGAACGTGGTGTCAGAGCTGATGCGCCCAGCACCCGAGCCCAAGGTGTTGGCGTGGCTGGATGCCCAACCCTCGGCCGATGTCTGGATTAGCGCCATCACGGTGGGCGAGATCCGACTGGGTATTGCGCTCCTGCCAGACGGGCAGCGAAAAGAGCGCCTGGCCGGCCTGGCCGAGGCGATGTTCGAGGAGGATTTTTCGGACGGTTGCTTGTCTTACGACATGCGGGCAGCCGCAGACTACGCGCGAATCGTCGCGACCAGAACTCGTCTGGGACGGCCTATCAGCGTTGAGGACGCGCAGATTGCGGCGATCGCTCGCTCAGGGGACCTCACGCTTGCCACGCGGAACACGAAGGACTTTGCGGATATCGACGAATTGCCGCTGGTGAATCCGTGGACGTGAAAAGGCCGGGAGCTCAGGGCGCGATAACGCGGAGTTTGGGGAAGTAGGTCCGGTAGAGTTTTGGGTCGCGGGTAATGAGGGTGAGGTTTTCAACCATCGCATGGGCTCCGATGTAGAAGTCCGGCAGCGGCGATGTTTTCGCGCCGCCGCGCCTTCGATAGCGCACGAAGCATTTGCCTGCGAGGAACGCGGCCTCCCATGGCAGCTGCCGCCGCTCAAAATATGAGAGCGGCATCGCTGAGTCGAGTTCCTCGATGCGTTCAAAGGCTCCCGACACCTCGGCATAGATGATTGGATTGATCGTCAGCGGCCCGGACCCCGCGGCGTGCTCGAGGGCGAACGTGGACCAGTCGAGCCACTCCTCGTCCCGGGTCACGATGTCCAGCACTACGTTCGTATCAATCAAAAAGCCTGACATCGCCTAGTCGCCGCGCATCAGTTTCATAATCTCGTCGGTCGTCATCCCGGAGGTTCCCGTCCCTCGAAGATGCTCGACGATCTTTCGGCCGCGGCTCTGTTTCTTGGCCTTTCGCATCCGGACGCTCTCGCCGACGACATCAAACTCGACTTCTGTGTTCGGCATCAGCCCGAGCCGCTTTCGGATGCCCAGCGGAATGGTGACCTGTCCTTTAGACGTCAGCCTCATGAGTAATACTCCTACCTGTAAGAGTATTACTGCTGGAGCGCTCCCGTCAACGATGCGTTCTGCCATTTGACCCCACGTGGGGTCACTGCTACCCTTTCGGAATGGCCGATCTGAAAGTGCGGCAGCTTGACGACCGTGTGGCGGAGGCGCTGAAGGCCCGCGCGGGGCGAAAGGGCGTCTCCCTTGAAGAGGAAGTGCGTACCATCCTCACGGCTTCGGTGGATGCGCGCCGCGCCGCGTTTCTGCGGCGAGCCGGTGCGATTCGCAAGTCGATTGGCGGCAAAGCCGGGACCCCTGGGCGTGACAGCACACGGCTGATCAGGCAGGAACGCGACGAGAATGGCTGACACCCTTGCAACGGCCGGCGTCATCGATGCGTCCGTGGCGGTGAAGCTGGTCGTGCCGGAAGAGGGCACCGCCGAGAGCGTGGCGCTGGTCGAACAGCGGATCCGCTGGGTGGCCCCCAGACTGCTGGTCACCGAAGTGGCGTCTGCGCTCCGTCGTAAGGCCGCGGGCGGCGAGTTGTCGCCCATCCAGGCCACTGGCGCACTGGCCGCCCTCCTCGATGCTGTCAGCGACGACGTGATTCGCCTGGCGGACGACGAGAGCCTGGTTCAGGCGGCACTCACGTTGGCTTTGACGATCGAACACAAAGTGCCCGACTGTTTGTATCTGGCGCTCGCCGAACGCGAGGGCGCCGTGCTGGCGTCTGCCGACCGCAAGCTGCTCGCTGCCGCCCGAAAACGCGGCATCGAGGTGGCTGAGGTTCCGTCGGCCTAGCTGCCTCGTGATCCCTCTTGCACTCGCCGCTCTCCTGCTCGCGTCGCCGGCGTTCGCGCAGCAGGCTGAGCCGGCCCGCATCGACGTTGCCTACGAGCGCACGTACGATCGCTTTCACTACCGGTTCGCAAACCCGTCGAGCTTCGATACAGCCGACCTCGTACCGCATGAGTTCACCCAGACCTACTGGGGCGATAACCAATGGCTCGTGCTGCGGGCGCGGGTCCACGCCGGCGCACGCGCATTAGAAACCGAGATCGGCGCGACACCGCAGCGAAGCACCCGCGGCGACGACTACGACACGTTCTTCCAGCCTTCAGGCGACGTCGTTGTCGTCGGGACAACCGGCGGCGTGTCGATGCGCTCGTGGCGAGTGCGGCAGACGATCGGCCTCGGACGCAAGGCCGGCTTGGACTGGTCCCTCGGCTACCAGTACCGCAGCGAGTTCCACCCAGGATTGAAATCAACATCGCACACCCAGCCCGCCTCCTACAAAGAGTTCTGGATCTACACTCGCGAAACGACCATCTCGCGGAATTACGGTGCGGCGATCCGGATGGGACGAAGGTGGAACGGCCCTGCCTGGGAAGTGACCCTGGACGCCGACATCTCGCCGCTCATGAACGGGCGATTGACGACGCTGCTGCCGGACAAGTACCCGGGACGGACCATCGTCTTTAATGCCGCCTACATGTCGATCGAGCCGAGCCTCACGGTGGCCCTCGGCCGGCGCTGGCCAGTGATGCTCACGTTGGGCTACAACCGCACACTAAGCTACCTGGATGATGCTCACTTTCCTTACGGATAGCCGCGGACGACGCTATCTTAAGGAGGGACCATGGCAATGGTTGAGGAACGGGTTTCCTACTTGGAGGCCAAAATGGAAGAGGTTGGGAAGACCTTGATAGATCTGAAGGTCCTGATTGTTGATCTCGACAGAAAGATGGACCAGCGGTTTACCTGGCTCATCGGAATTCAGTTCGCCATCCCGATCGCCATCGTTGCCGGACTGTTAGGCATCGTGACGAGGCTCATCAGAGCGGCCTAGCTTCGTAGTCGTACGGGTTTCGTCCATCGTCGATGGTCAATAGTCCAACGTCGAGCAGCCGCGAGTGTTTCAGATTCTTCACTCGTTAAGCCCCACACGTCCAAATTGCAGGCCTTCTGGCCCGGTACGGATGCTGCCTAAGAGGTCTTTACGAACCTCTCATGACGACGGTATCGTAAGGAGGACCGAATGGCCGGGAAGAACGGGTTTCTTATCTAGAGGCAAGGATGGAAGACCTCACGAGAAACATGGCGGAGTTGCGAGGGGCGTTCGCCGCTCTTGACGAGAAAATGGACCGCCGATTCGACCGCGTTGAGGGCCGATTCTACTGGGTCATCGGAATCCAGTTCACCATCCTCATCTCCATAATGGGCGGGCTGTTCGGAG
>JANMSA010000899.1:0-2984 GCA_031388865.1 Acidobacteriota bacterium
CTCCGAAAACAGCACCACGGTCTTGCGCCCTTCGATGTCGCGGAAGCCGGCGATTACGTCCGTCAGCCGCTGCAGGAACTGGCGCGACGTGCTGTCGCTCTGATTGACCACCGCACGCGCATTCTCCTGCATCACGCGCCGGGTCACGGCTGCATCCTCCGTGGCTCCGGCGGCTGCCCGGCCGCCGAGCGCGTCGCCGACACCGGTGACGACGTCCCCCGCCTCCGCGCTCATCCGCATGGTGAGGTTGGTGATGAGCGTTTCGTCTCCCTGCACGACGCGGTGCGCCTCGTATGCGGTCATCGATCCGAGCGGAGTCGCCACACTGCGCTCGTACGAGCCGCGGATGGAGTCCAGCTCCCTGAGGGCGCGCAGTTTGTCGGCCGTGAATCCGATCTGCGGTCCGGGCCCTGGCAGCGCAAAGAGCGCCACGCGGTCGGACGGGCGCACACGGCGGCGGATGAACTGTTGCGCCGCCATCCTGGCGCGCTGCTCGTTGCCGGCCGCGATGTGCTGCTGGTCAAAGATGAGGATGTAGAGATGCCCGCGGGGGAACGCCGCGTTGGACGACACCTCTGCGGTGGTGGCGCGGAGCGCGTCCTCCACGTAGCTGCCAGCGGGCTCGCTGACGCGCTGAAAAAGCACGACCGGGAGCTTCACGCCGTTGTCGTAGACGTCGATCTCTTCAACCTTCAGGTCGGTGACGGGCCGGCCCGCCGCGTCGACGACGCGAACGTCGAAGCGGACAAGGTCCACACCGGATTTGAATGCCGGCTGCGGCCTGTCCTGCGCCTCCAAGACAGCGGCGGCAGCGACCGAGAAGACTGTGAGGAGCATAAATCGTCTAGCCATGAACCCCTTCAGGCTGTGGAACTGCGCGCTGATTATTCCCAATTCTACTCCTGCGGGCGCCGCGCGCGCGACCGCGCGGCGGCTGCCCGCATAGCGGCCGCCTTCACTGGTTCGCCGAACATGGTCCAGAGCTGGGCCGCGAGGTCGTAACCTTCGGGTGAGGGGTTGCGTCGGATGAGCTGCCCGATGGTGTCGTCTGACGCGGCTATCCGCCCCGTGGCCCGATAGAGCATCGCGAGTCCCGCGTGCGCGCGGGGGAGGGCCGGAAACAGCGTGATCTCGGCGTTGAACAGCGGCTCGGCTTCCCGATAGCGCTCCATGCGCGCGAGCGAGTCGGCGGCCAGGTAGTTCAGGTCGGCGAGTTGTTCCGTGCGCGCCGCGGTCGCGCGTTGCGCCTTAAGCAGGCGCTCCCCGGCAGGTCCGTACTGCCCGTGACTGTGAAGGATCATTCCTTCGACAAAAGCCTGCATCGGCAGGGTCGGGTCCGCCTCCTGAGCGAGCTGCGCGTGACGCCGCGCCGCGACTTCGTCTTTCTGATGGACGGCCATCCGCGCAAGCATCTCGTGCGCGACCGCTGGTGCCGCTTCCACTGCGAGCTCCGCGTGCGACTTCGCTTCGTCGAGGCGACCCGCGCGAAGCAGCGCGGCAGTGGCGCCGGTGAGGGCCGCGGGATTCTTCGGGTCGCGCGAAATCACTTCCCTGTACGCGGCAAAGGCCTCGTTCATCTGCCCCTGCCGGGTATACGTCTCGGCAAGCCGGAGCCAGGCGTCCGTCATTCCCGGCTCGTCTTCCAGCAGCTGGCGGAAGACCTGCGCCGCCTCGGCATGCTTCTGCTCGCCGGCAAGTTGTACAGCACGTCGGTACGTCTGCAGGACCTTGATCTTGTCCTTGGGATCCGGCAGCTGGTCGCCCTGCAATTGCCGTGCGGGAGCGGTCTGCGTACCGACGTAGCCGAGTGCCGCAAGCTTCTTGCGGTCCTCGGCCGAGACCGCGGACGGCGCAGTGACCGCGGCACCCGCTATGATCCCGTCCAGCGCGCTTCGCATCGCGCCCCGGACATGCGGACGTTCGGCAGCGATAGATCTCGCCTCTTTCGCGTCCTGCGCAAGGTCGTAGAGCTCGTCCCTCGGCGCGCGGATCAAGCGATAGCGGTCGTCGCTGAGCGCGTACAGCTCGCTCCATCCGAAGTGGTAGCGGGGAGAGAGTGACTCGGAATAGATGTTCGCCGGGACGAGTGCGCCTGAATTGGTCAGGACCGGGAGAAGCGAGCGGCCCTGGAGTTTCGGCCATTCGGACCCTCGCCTGGTACTGTCGACCTTCGCCAGCACCGTCGGGACGATATAAATGTGCTGGACCGGCGCCGCCACGCGGCGTCCACTGCCGCGCGATCCGGGCATCCTGATAATCAACGGCACGTGGATCGTCTCGCGGTAGAGGAACATGCCGTGCTCTTCTTCGCCGTGATCCCCGAGCCCCTCCCCGTGATCAGAGAACAGCACGATGGTCGCGCCGTCATACAGACCCTTCTGCCGCAGATGGTCCAGCAGGGTGCCGACAATCACGTCCGCGTACTCCACCTCGCCGTCATAGGGCTCGGCCTTCGCGAATCGCGGAGGCGGGGCGTATGGTGTGTGCGGCTCGTAGATGTGCGCAAACACGAAAAACCTGCCGGACATCTGTCCATCGATCCACTTCATCGCCGCCGCCATCGTCTGCTCGCCGCCCCGTTGGACCTGGCCAAGCGGCTGCTCCGGCGATGCCGGCGGCAGCTGGTCGTCGAACGTGTCGAACCCCTGGTTGAAGCCGGTCTGCACGCGCAGCACGTACGACGACACGAAACCGCCGGTCGCCAACCCCGCCTCTTTGAGCGCGTGCTGGAGGAACCGCTGGCCTGATTTGACGGTGAAGCCGATGTTGTCGCGGACGCCGTGCTCGAATGGCAGTTCTCCCGACAGGATCGAGGTGTGCGACGGCAGCGTCTGCGGCGAGTGCGCGTAGGCGTTCTCGAACAGGACACCCTCGGCGGCGAGCCGGTCGATGTTCGGCGTTTTCGTCCGCGTGCTGCCGTATGCGCCGAGACGGTCGGCACGCAGCGTATCGATGGAGATGAACACGATCGGGCCGTTCGCCAG
>JANMSA010000930.1:0-10820 GCA_031388865.1 Acidobacteriota bacterium
GCCACCAGCAACGATTCACCGCCACCAGCGACCAGCAACGAAAACCAGCAACGGCCTACTGCCGGAGCATCATCACTTCGCGCCACACCGAGTCGCCGGCGGAGAACTCGACGACCGTGCGGATCATGAGGGGTTCGTCAGGGTTGGTGGTCGTCAGCGCGGTCGCTCTTGTGAACACAGTCAAGGCCTTGGTCTCACCCGCGGCGATGGTCTCGCGGAAGTCGCGGATGCCGCGGTCGAGCGAGTACTGGCGCATTCCGGGAGACTCGATTTCGATGCGACGGACCATGATCGGCACCTGGGACCGGTTGGTGATGCGCACTTCGATGGTCGCCGGCGACGTGTCCAGGCCGCCGAAATGGAGTGGGTGAACAAGTCCCGCCGTGATGTCCGGCTGAGGGATCGTTGCTGGGCGGCTGGACCGCGCCGAAGTGCAGGCCAGGGCACCTGCTAACGTGAGAAGGAACAGAAACGAAACCACTCGACGCATTGAAGAGCCTCCCGATCCGTGCTATGCAGCGACTCGATGAAAAAGCTGATCATACTTCTCACGATCGCTGCAGCAACGGTGAACGCCGCCGCACAGGACCGTCTCACGCGCCTTCTGCGCCAACCCGACATTCACGGCGACACGGTGGCCTTCGTCTACGGCGGCGACCTCTGGCTGGCCTCCGCCCGCGGCGGTGACGCTCGCCGGCTCACCTCGGACGCCGGGATGGAGTACTTCCCCAAGTTCTCCCCGGACGGACGCTGGATCGCCTTCACCGGCGATTACAGCGGCAGCCGCCAGGTATTCGTCATCAGCGCCGAGGGTGGACCGCCGCGTCAGCTCACGTTCTACAACGACGTTGGCAGTCTCCCCCCGCGCGGTGGCATCGATAACCGGATTCTGGACTGGACGCCGGATGGGAAGCACGTTCTCTTTCTGCCGCACCGGCTCCCCTGGAGCGACCGTATGGCGCGGCCGTACATCGTCCCATTTGCAGGCGGGATGGAGACGCCACTGGCCATCCCCGAAGGGGGCGGCGGCGCGTACTCTCCCGACGGAACGAAGCTCGTCTACACACCCATCGAGAGAGAGTTCCGCACCTGGAAGCGATACCGCGGCGGACGCGCGCAGGACGTCTGGATTTACGACCTGGTTGCGAACCGGGCGGAGCAGATCACCAACACGCCGTACACGGACAACCAGCCGGTCTGGATCGGCAACATGATCTATTTCACGTCGGACCGGGAGGATGGGAAGCTGAACCTCTGGTCTTACGACGTCACCTCGAAACAGTCCCGTAAGGTGACCGCGCATGGCGACTACGACGTGCTGTGGCCGAGCGCGGATCGTACGCAGGTCGTCTATGAGAACGGCGGCTCGCTCTACCGCTTCGACGCGTCTACGCAGAAGAGTGAGCGCATCCCCATCCGCGTCTACGGCGACTTCCGGAACACGCTGCCGTACTTCCGCACGGCAAAGAACAACATCGAGTCGTACTCGCTGTCGCCGAGCGGTGCGCGAGCGCTGTTCGTCGCACGCGGCGAGATCTTCACGGTGCCGGCCAAGGATGGGGAGGTCCGCAACGTCACCCAGACGCCGGGCATCCGCGAGCGCGACGCGAGCTGGTCGCCCGACGGCCGCTGGCTCGTCTATCTGAGCGACAAGTCCGGCGAGTATGAAGTCGTCGTGCGTCCCGCTGACGGCACTGGTGAGGAGCGGCAGGTCACCAGCGGCGCCAGCGCCTGGCGGTTCACCCCGACGTGGTCTCCGGACTCGAAGCTGCTCGCCTTTGCCGCGAAGGATCTTTCGCTGAACGTCCTCGACGTCGTCACCGGCAAGCTGACGACAGTCGACAAAGACGAATACGGCGACATCGCACACTACCGCTGGTCTCCCGACTCGCGCTGGGTGACGTACACCAGGCTGAACGAAGCTCGCTTTGGCTCGATCTTCGTGCACAACGTCGCGGAGGGGCGGTCGTACCGCCTGACGAGCGGATTGACCGATGACACCGAGCCGGTCTTCGATCCGAAGGGCCGTTATCTCTACTTCACCTCCAACCGCGACTTCAACCTCACGTTCAGCGCGTGGGAGTTCAACTACGTCTACACCGATCCGACCCGTGTCTATGTCGGGTTGCTCTCCGCGGATGGGCCGGCGCTGTTCCTGCCGCAGAGCGACGAAGAAAAGAGCGCCATGCCCGCAGCGCCCACGCCTGCCGTGAACGACACCGCCACGAAGAAGGACGCGATTGGCAAGCTGGTCGTGAGGATCGATCCAGCGGGCTTCGAGAGCCGCGTCCGGGCGATCCCCGGGGCGCCCGGCGCTTACAGCGCGCTGACTGCCACAGGCAACGGCATCCTGTACATCAAGGGCATCGACGACGCACGTTCGCTCAAGCTGTACAACATCGATGACCGCAAGGAAGAGACGATCCTGGAGACGTTACGCGCCTACGACGTAGCACCGGGCGGGGAGAAGCTCATCGCCGGAATCGGCACGAACTACACGATCATTCCGGTGAAGCCGGGGCAGAAGCCGAACGAGTCACTGCTCAAACTCGACAACATGGAGATGCGCGTCGATCCGCGGGCGGAATGGACGCAGGAGTTCAACGACGCCTGGCGCATTCTCCGCGACTGGTTCTACGACCCGGACATGCACGGTCTGGACTGGGCCGGCATCAAGGCCAAGTACGGTCAGCTCGTTCCGTTCGTCGCTCACCGCGCCGACCTCGATTACATCCTGGGCGAAGTAGCCGGTGAGTTGAACGCCGGACACGTTTACGTCGGCTCCCCCTCGGACATCAACATCGAACGCGTGGACAACGGTCTGCTCGGTGCCGAGATCGTCGCCGAGTCCGGCGTGTTTCGTATCTCAAAGATTTTTCCCGGCGAAAACTGGCACGACGGGTTCCGCTCGCCGCTCACCGAGCCCGGCGTGAAGGTGCGCCAGGGCGAGTACATCCTCGCCGTGGACGGAGTGACGACGAAAGGCGTCGACAACTTCTACCGCCTTCTGGAGAACAAAGCCGATCGCGTCGTCACTCTGCTCGTGAACGGAACGGCGGACCGTGCCGGCGCCCGTGAGGAGAAGGTTCGGCCTGTGAAGCGCGAGACGAACCTCCGCTACCTGGACTGGGTGGCTTCGCGACGGGCCTGGGTGGACAAAGCGTCCAACGGCCGCATTGGCTACATGCATCTGCCGAATACCGGGCAGGAGGGCAACCGCGAGCTCTTCAAGGCGTTCTATCCGCAGGTTGGCAAGGAGGCCATGATCATCGACGACCGCTATAACGGCGGCGGCTTCATCCCCGATCGCATGATCGAGCTGCTCGACCGGCCGGTGCTGAACTACTGGGCGCGGCGCGGCGTCAAGCCGGGCGCAACTCCGGCATTCGCGCACTCGGGTCCGAAGGCGATGCTCATCAATGGCTACTCGGCGTCCGGCGGCGACGCGCTGCCGTACTACTTCCGTAAACGCGGCCTCGGTACCATCATCGGCACGCGGACGTGGGGAGGGCTGATCGGCATCTCCGGCAATCCGTCGCTGATGGACGGCGGGAGCATCACGGCGCCGCAGTTCCGCTTCTTCGATACCGAGGGGATGTGGGCGGTGGAGGGTGTGGGCGTGGCGCCGGACATCGAAGTCGTCGACCGCCCGGACCTCGTCGCCGCAGGGCAGGATCCCTCACTCGAAACTGCGGTCAAGGTGCTGCTGGAGCAGTTGGCGAAGAAGCCGGTAAAGAAGGTGGTCGTGCCTCCGGTCACCGTGGAGCGGTAGTCTTCGAGTCTTCGAGTCTTCGAGGGGTTCAACTCGTCGACTTGTAGACTCGTCGACTCGTAGACTGCTTCCACCGATATCGTTTCAAATCGATGCGCCCACGTTCATCGACACCGATGCCCTCGGCGCGCAGCAGCATCAGTTGCAGCTCATGCGAGTCCCCGGCACTGCGTGGGCTGATCTCTCCCTTGGCGTTGATCACCCGGTGCCATGGGACGGAGGCATTCTCGGAGAGGTTGTGCAGCGCGTAGCCGACCTGGCGCGCGTGTCCTTCGAGGCCGGCCAGCTCCGCGATCTGCCCGTAGGTCGCGACGCGACCTCGCGGGATGCGTTTCACCACGGACCAGATGAGCTCGTAGCGTTTCAATGCGGCGCATTGTAAGATGCACACGTTCCTGGGCACCACCGATCGCTTCGGATGAAAGGTCTCACGGGCTCCGCTGGAAAAGTCACTGGAGAGGTGTCGTCATGCCACGCGCCATAGCGTCAGCACAGATTGCGTTCGGACTGGTCTCCATCCCGGTGAAGCTCTTCTCCGCGGCCGAGTCTTCCGAGAAGATCTCGTTCAACATGCTGCACAAGGACTGCGGAAGCCGCGTTCAGCAGCAGCTCTTCTGCCCGAAGGAAGAACGCACGATCGACCGCGCGGAAGTGGTCAAGGGCTACGAATTCTCGAAGGGACAGTACGTCCTTTTCACGGAAGAAGAGCTGAAGCAGATGGAGGAGAAGGCCACGCAGCAGATCGAGATCACCGAGTTCGTGAAGTCGGACCTGATCGACCCGATCTACTTCGCCAAGCCTTTCTACATCGGCCCCGACAAAGGCGGTCCCCGCGCCTACGCGCTGCTTGCGCGCGCGCTGCAGGAGACGGGACGCTGGGCTCTCGGCAAGTACGCCGCGCGCGGCAAAGGCTATCTGGTCGTCATCCGGCCGCTTGGCAAGGGGCTGGTGATGCAGCAGCTCTATTACCCGAACGAGATCCGCGCGATCGACGAGCTCGATCTCGGCGACGCCGAGGTGAAGGACAACGAGCTGAAGATGGCCATTCAGCTGGCGGAGATGAGCGCCAGCGATCAATTCCAGCCGGAGCTGTATCGCGACGAAGTGCGGGAGCGCGTCCGCGGCCTGATCCAGATGAAAATCGAAGGGGAGGAGATCACCAGCGCCTTCTCCGACGAACCGAAGGCGGAAGTGATCGACCTCATGGAAGCCCTCCGCCGCAGCCTCGGCGGAGCCTCCAAACCGACTGCCGCCAAGGCCGCTCCAGCCAAGACAGCGAAGGCGCCCGCGAGGCCAAAGGCAGTGCCGAAGGCAGAGGCAAAGGTAGAGCGCATGTCGCCCAAGCAGGCGCCCCGCGAGAAAGTCTCTGCCGCGACAAAACGCGCGCGGTAGCGAGCGACATCGTCGCAGATGCTCGAACAGTCTATGGGACTGCGTCCCGATGAGACTGGGAGACTACAATCGTCGCGGTATGTCCTACTCCGTCGGCGAGGTCTCGGCGATGCTCGGATTATCGCCGGCGCAGATTCGCGCGTATGCCACGGGCTTCCTCGACCCGGAGCGCGGCGATCGGGGAGAGATCAGGTTCGGCTTTCAGGACCTGATCATTTTGCGCACCGCCAGCGAGCTGACGGCTGCGAAGATCCCGCAGCGCAAAGTGAGACGTGCCCTGGAGCGGCTGCGCGAACAACTGCCCGACCGCCGCTCACTCACCAGCGTGCGCATTACGGCGGACGGCGATCGTGTGGTCGTCCGCGACGGTGAGGCGGTTTGGAATCCCGAGTCGGGACAGTCGCTGTTCGACTTCGCAGTCTCCGACATTGCACAAAAAGCGACGCCGCTGCTGATGCGCGCCGCGGCAGAAGCCCGGCAACGCGCCGATGAGCTCTCGGCCGAGGAGTGGTACGAGCTGGCGTGCGAGCTCGAGGTCACTTCCGTCGATGAGGCGAGGGACGCCTATGAGCGCGCCATCCGCGCCGATCCCCACCACGCCGACGCGCATGTGAACCTCGGTCGTCTGCATCACCAGGATGGCGCCCCCGCCGAGGCGGAGAACCACTATCGTGCCGCGCTGGAGGGCGATCCAAAGCATCCGACCGCCGCATTCAACCTCGGCGTGGCGCTGGAAGACCTGGGCCGCGTCGAAGACGCCGGACGCGCCTACCAGCAGGCCATCGCCCTCGACGCGGAGAACGCCGATGCGCACTACAACCTGGCCGGCATCCTCGAACGACGAGGAGAGAAGCAGGCGGCGCTGCGGCATCTGAAGGTCTATCGGAAACTCGCGCGTTAACTGGTTGCTGGTTGCTGGTTGCTGGTTGCTGGTTGCTGGTTGCTGGTTGCTGGTTGCTGGTTGCTGGTTGCTGGTGCGCAAAGGCAGCATTCGTGCCGAAGGCCGCTGGAGGCGGCCCGTACGGTAGCCGGTGGTGCGAGCAAAGCGAGCGACCACCGGATCGCAAGTGTGGCAAACGAACCGACCCTGGAGGGGTCGCGGACTGCTTCCTATGCGAGAGGCATCGCCAGCCCTCTGCAACCCCTGCCGGGGTCGTCAATCCCTGATCGTGCCTGGCCGATGGTCGCTCGCGTTGCTCGCCCCACCGGCTACCCTGCGAGCCGCCTCCAGCGGCTGCGAGCAATCACGAGCTGCGCGTCGGTGAGTTCGCGCTCTGCGACACTCTGCATGGACAACCGACAACCGATAACGAGCAACGAGCAACGAGCAACGAGCAACCAGCACCGAGCGACCATGGTTGCTTGTGGTGCATGCCTAGGGCAGCATGGCTTTGAAACATGAACCCGCCAGTAACCAGCAACCAGCAACCAGCAACCGGGAAGCGCCTTCCGGCACTCGACGCCATGCGCGGTGCGACGGTGGCCGCGATGCTGCTCGTGAACAACCCCGGAACGTGGAGCGCCGCATATTGGCCGCTGAAGCACGCCGAGTGGCATGGGTGGACGCCGACGGACCTCATCTTTCCTTTCTTTCTCTTCATTGTGGGCATCACCACGGAGCTTTCGCGGAAGGAGCCTAAAGGCATTGTTCGCCGTGGGCTGCTGATCATCGCGTGCGGGTTGCTCCTGCACCTCTTCCCCTACTTTCGCTTCGACACGCTGCGGGTGATGGGGGTGCTGCAGCGGATCGGAATCGTCTACATTTTCGCAGCGCTGATCGCATGGAAAGCGTCGCGGCGCACCATCGTGGCCATCACGGTCGCGATTCTTCTGGGGTACTGGGCCGTGCTCGCGCAGGGCCCGCTCGAACCGGCGGGGGACACCATTGCCGCGCAGGTGGATCGCGCGCTGATTCCGGAGCCGCATCTGTGGAAGCAGAGCAAGACCTGGGATCCCGAGGGGCCGCTGTCGACGATTCCGGCGATCGCGAGCGCGCTGCTGGGCGTACTGGCCGCAGGGTGGGTGAGAGCGCAGAACGTCAAGACGTTGACCATCGCCGGCCTTGCCGGAATCGCCCTCGGTTACGCATGGGGCCTGCTCTTCCCCATCAACAAGAGCCTCTGGTCCAGTTCCTACGTCGTCTTCACCGCGGGCTGGGCGTGCGTGATTCTGGCTCTCTGGATTCGCTGGCTACCGTCGCGCCCGTTCGTGATCTTCGGCGTCAATCCGCTGCTCGCGTTTGTAGGCTCCGGACTCATGGCGCGCCTCCTCGGCCTCATCAAAGTGGATGGCGTGTCGCTGCAGGCTCTCAGCTACCGCACACTGTTCAAGCCGTATTTTGAGCCGCATCTTGCGTCGCTGCTCTGGGCGCTGATGTTCGTTGCGGTCTGGTACCTGATTCTGCGGGTCCTGCACCGCCGCGGAATCGTACTGAAGGTGTGAACGGACGGCAGGTTCATGGTCTCAGAGGTTCAGAGTCTCCTCGTTGTTGAGTCGCAGACTCAGAGTCTCAAAAGCGCCAAGTGGCAGCGGAGCAGGTCGCAGAGAAGCAAGTCGCAATGACGTCACTATCCCTTGAAACTCTGAACCTGTGAACCTGTGAAACTGTGAACCTTGCCTGCACGCAGGATTCAGGCGGAAGAAAGCGGCGGTGCCGCCGCCCCCTCAACCGCCAACCGTCAACCGCCAACCGAATGGCGGAGCACCCGCCCTGGCAGCGCGCCGGTCATCATCCCATCCTGCATCACCGCCTTACCGTTCACGATCACGTGCGCGACACCCTCAGAGAAGTGATGAGGATCCTCGTACGTGGAGAGATCTCGTACTGCGGCAGGATCGAACACCGCGACATCCGCCTTCATCCCTACGCGCAGCATGCCGCGATCCCGCAACCCCGCGCGAGACGCGGGTAGGGCAGTCATCTTTCGCACAGCCTCCTCGAGTGTGAGCAGCTTCTCCTCGCGCACGTACTTTGCGAGGACGCGCGAGAAGGTGGCGTACGCACGAGGATGCGCACCGCGCTGGCGCATCTCTCCGACCACCGCGCCCGAGTCGGAGCCGAACGCGACCCAGGGCTGCACCAGCGCAGTCTTCATGTCCTCTTCGCTCAGGGAGAAGAAGATCGCCAGCGGGGATTTGTCCGCTTGCTCGAACAGGCGCAGCGCTGCTTCCGCTGCATCGACGTTCATCGACCTCGCGAGCTCGTCGAGCCGTCGCGATGGGTCGCCGCGAATCAGGATCGTGGCGGCCCCTCCCTCCTTCAGACGCCCGGCGCGCAGCTCGTTCGCGATGCGCGTTCGCTGAGAGGAGTCCCCCAGCCGCTCGACGAACGGAAGGTATCCGCCTTCGAGCGCCCATGCCGGTACGATCGACGTCAACTCCGTCGAGGTGGCGGTGAACGGATAGATGTTCGCGGCGATGTCGACACCGCTCTTTCTCGCGGCACTGATCTTCTTCACGATCGCCGGCATGCGCCCCCAGTTTTCACGCCCGCCGATCTTGAGGTGGAAGATGTTCACCGGTACGTCAGCAGCTCGTCCGATCCGGATGGCTTCATCGATGGCCGTCTCGATGTCCGACGCCTCGTTGCGCAGGTGCGTCCAGTAGGAGCCACCCACACGGGCGAGCGCGGTCAGTTCGTCCGTCGTTGCAAAGCGTCCCGGCGGATAGATGAGCGCGCTGGAGAGTCCGATCGCACCTTCATCGACCGATTGCTTCACGATCCTTTCCATCTGCTTCAACTCGCCGGCGCCCGGGGCACGATCGGCGTGGCCGAGAACCATCTCCCGTGGGTTCGCGGCGCCAACGTAGAACGCGAAGTTGAGAGCGGAGCCGCGTTGCTCGACGACTTTCATGAACTCGCCCAGCGTGTGCCAGGTCACCAGCGGCCAGCCCTTCGGCTTCGTGCGTTCCATCTCGGCGAGCATGGTGTCGTTCTGGGGGCCGGGGGAATGGCCCTCTCCCGTGACTTCGGTCGTGACGCCCTGCCGGACTTTCCCCTCCAGCCTGGGATCGATGAGCACCGCCGCCTGAGAGTTGCCAAGGAGGTCGATGAAGCCGGGAGCGACCACTTTGCCGCGCGCATCGAGCACCGTCGCCGCGCTTGCTTTCGACAGATCCCCGATCGCTGCGATGGTGTCGCCGCGGATGCCCACGTCTGCCCGCCTTCGCGGCGCGCCCGTGCCATCGAGCACGTCGCCCCCGCGGACGATCACGTCGTACCGAGGTACGGACGTGTTCGCATCGTTCGGGCGCGCGTCCCCCGCATGAGGGGCCGCTCCGCAGCCGAAGAGCAGCAGCACGTACGCAACGATTCGCATCTGAAACTTCTTGAACATGCGCCCACCGTACCAGGCGTCCATGGGCCCTGACGCTGACCGTGAACGGCAAGTCCGTGAGCGTGCCGCCGAGAGCGACACACCGCTGCGAGCCAATTTCTCCCCGTGGCATAATCGGCCGCAGTGATTGGACTGGATACGCTGCTCATCCGGAGCGACGCCGTGGTGAGCGCGCCGATGGGGGAAGAGGTGGCCATGATGGACATGGAGTCCGGCAAGTACTTCGTGCTGGCCGAGGTCGCTGCGTCCATCTGGGAGCGCCTGTCGGAGCCGGTGCGGCCCGCGGTGTTGTGCGAAGCGCTCGCGGAGGTCTACGACGTCCCGATGGAGCGTTGCCGCGCCGAGGTCCTGGCGTTTCTCGAGAACGCGCATGACAAAGGGCTCGTCCGGATCGTTGCGTAGAGGACTGCGTACCCTCCGCTCGCTGTCGTGGGCCGATCGCACCCTCCTCGTGGAGGCCACGCTGCGGCTGGGTGTTGCGCGCCTTGCGTTGCTCCTCCTCCCGTTCCGCCTGGTCTCGCCGCACCTCGGTGCGCCTAAGCAGGAGACCGGTCAAGACGGGGGAGATCGTGACCTGCTGCGGCGCCTGTCGTGGGCGATCGGGGCGGTGAGCCGGCGCGCGCCGTGGCGATGCAAGTGCCTGGAGCAGGGGATCGCCGCCAAGATGATGTTGCGCCGGAGGCGTCTGGCGAACACGCTCTACCTCGGGGTCGCGCGCGGCGAGGAACAGATCGAAGCGCATGCCTGGTTGCGAAGCGGGACCTTTTACGTGACGGGCGGGGCGGGCCGCGAGCGGTTTTCCGTGGTCTCCACGTTCGCTGACGAGGCGCGCGTTTGACGGCGCTCTACGGCCTGGTGCGGTTCGGCGGGAAGCGTGTAGAGACGTCCGAGCTCGCAGCGATGGCGGAGGCCATCCGCTACTGGGGTCCCGATGGCGGCGGCACATGGATGGGGGGCGACGGGGGAGCGGGCCTCGGGCAACTCGTCACGCACAACCTTCCCGAGTCCGTGCGCGAGAACGGGCCCATCACGGTGGGGGACGGGACGGTCATCACCGTTTCCGCGCGCCTCGACAACCGCGACGACCTCCTGCGCGAGCTCGGCCTCTCCGTCGGGGCGACCGAGAGCCGGATCGTCGCGAGGGCGTGGGAGAAGTGGCGGACGGACGCGCCGCTGCACCTGTTTGGTGATTGGGCGTTCGCGGCCTGGGACCCTTCGTCGCAGCGCCTGTTCGTCGCGCGCGATCACTTTGGCAACACCGCGCTCTATCACCATCGGAGCGGATCGGAGTTCGCGTTCGCGTCCAGCCGCAAGGCGCT
>JANMSA010000952.1:0-4494 GCA_031388865.1 Acidobacteriota bacterium
CTCGAGTCTTCGAAGAGTGTCACAGGTTCATAGTCTCAGAGTCGCATAGGAGAATCGCCTGTGAGCCTGTGAGCCTGTGAGCCTGACGTTCTTCTCGAAGACTCGAAGACTCGAAGACTCGAAGACTCGAAGACTCGAAGACTCAAGACGAGACCCGAAGACCTCGAGACCCGAAGTCCCGATCACTGGTACCCCCCCACCGCAGCCAGCACCTCGAACGATTTCAGCTCGTATCCGAGGAAGTTGCGGCGGACGGTGCCGGCGAGGGAGCGCATCTCGAGGAGCACGCTGGTTGGGGCGTGAAAGTCCTGGACCGGAAGCCGCAGCGAGTCGAGCGCCGAGGCCACGTCGTTCGACAGTAGAAACGCGGACCGTCCGGCGCATGAAGCGCAGACGAACCCTTCCAGTTTGTCGTCGAAGCGGAGCGGGCGATCGAGCGACTCGCCGCATTCGATGCAGTCGCGCAGCGAAGGAAAGATCCCGGTGAGTCTCAGGATCCAGATCTCTGCGTAGGTCACGACCTCCAGCGGCACGGCCCGCTCGAGCAACGCCTCAGTGGTGCGGTCGAGGAGCCGATAGATCAACTCCGCTGGATCGTCGGCCTGGGCAAAGGTGTCGACCATCTCCGCGATGTAGGTCGCGGCAACGCTGCTGACGAGGTTCTGCTGCGCCGGGAAGAGGGAGCGCAGAAGATCGACCGACTCGATGCGCACCACTTCCTCAGCTTCCCGCTCGGTGTAGCCGATGCGCACTTTGGCGAGAGGCTCGAGCGCGGCGCCGAAGCGGCTCTTGATCGATCGCGCGCCGTACGCAAATCCCTTCCGTTTGCCGTGATCGGGGGTGAGGAAGATGACCATTTTGTCGCGCTCGCGCACCGGAACGGTGTGCAGTACGATCGCCTCGGTTCGCTCGATCTTCATTGGGGTTCAGCTCGCAGCTCGCAGCTCGCAGTTCTCAGGACGCCGTCCTGTCCGCGGTTCCTTACGGTCGCCTGAGAGCCGCGAGCTGCGAGCTCGAGCTGAGGCAAGAGTACACTGCCAGTCGGGTTGGCGGTTGGCCAACCGCCACCCCCTGATGCTCATCCATCCGGCCGAAGCACGGCGGCAGTTCGTCGAGTATGTCCAGAGCGACATCACCAACGAGAATCTTGCGCGCGGAGCGCTGCTGATCGCTTTGGAGGACTACCCGCGCCTCGATGTCGACGGCTTTCTCGACGAGCTCGATGATCTCGCGGCGCGAGTCGAAAAACGGTGCGAGGCGGGTCAGCCGCCGATCTTCCGGCTCGGCCATCTGCACGCGGAGCTGTTCGATACTGACGGCTACCGCGGCGACACGACCGGGTACTACGACCCGCGCAATGGATATCTGCACGAAGTCATCGAGCGCAAACTGGGGATCCCGATCACGCTCTCGATCGTTTTCCTCCACGTAGCGTCGCGCGTGGGCCTCAGCGCGTCGGGTGTTGGCTTGCCGGGCCACTACATTGTGAAGGTGCAATTCGAGCTCAATGAAGTCTACGTCGATCCGTTTCACGGAGGCACGACCCTGAGCGTGCAGGACATCGGAGCACTCCTGCGGCAGCTCAGCGGCGGCTCGGTGCAGCTCGCGAGCGAGCACCTTCGCGCATGGAATGGCCGCCAGACCCTGCAGCGCGTGCTTGCGAACCTGCAGAGCATGTGGAGCCGCGCAGGCGATGCGCGGCGCGCGAATACGGCCCGAGAGCGCATGGAGCTCCTGGCGCGATGAAGCTGGTCGTGACCGTGTACGAAGAGACCTGCGAGGGAGCCGTCGCGGCGATCCGGGAGATTGCCGGCGAGCACGACATGGTGGAGGTGCGCGCGGAGCGCTTTCCTTCCATGGACTACGACGCGATCCGCGGTGCGACGGCGAAGCCGATCATCCTGACGTTTCGAAGCGCGGTTGGGTTGCCGGCTCCAGTCGGCAGGATGACCGAGCTCGCGGCATCCAGCCGGGGTGCAGGAATCGACTTCATCGACGTGGAGTGGCACGAGGGGATCACGATCGACGAGCCCCGGCGCACCGTGATCTCGCATCACGACTTCGACGGCATGACGGATGTCGAAGCGATCATGGAAAAGATGCGCGCGCTGGGGTGCGCGTACACAAAGCTCGCGGCTACGCCGCGCACGTTTGCCGACAATGAACGGCTGCTGGACCTGCTGCCGGGAACGGTCATCGGGATGGGGGAGCGCGGCCTGTATTCGCGCATCCTCGCGCCGTTCAAAGGCGGCGAGCTGGCCTTCGTTGCGGCGAAGAGTGCCGCCGCGCCTGGGCAGCTCACGCTCGCGCGGGCGCTGGAGATCTACGGCCGCGAGCCGCGGGGAGCGGACCGGGTGTTTGCGGTGGTGGGTGATCCTGCGGGTCACAGCCTGTCGCCGGTGATTCACAACCGGCTGTTTCGCGAGAAGGGTGTGCCGGCGGTGTACACGATTGCGTCCATCTCCCGCTTCGACGAGATCGCTGGCGCGTTTCTGCGCGGCGAACCGTGTGGTCTCAGCGTGACCACGCCGTTCAAAGAGGATGCGTTCCGGATGAACGCGGACATCGGCGAAAACGCCAGGCGTGCGCGCGCCGTGAATACTCTGGTGAATGTGAACGGGCAGATCATCGCTGACAACACAGACGTCGACGGCTTCGCAGCACTGATTCCAGCATCAGAGAAAGCGGCGGTCCTCGGTGCTGGGCCAACCTCCCGCGCCGCCGTGGTCGCGCTCGAGAATGCCGGCGTTGCCGCGACTGTGTACAACCGCAGCAATATGAGTACGCTGCGCCAGTTCGACGGAGAGCTGATCATCAACACGTTGCCGGCGGGGGCGGAGGTAGCGATTCCCCGCTGCCACACGTACATCGAGGCCGCCTACTCGGGCGCCGCTCGTGGTGTGGATGCGGACGTGCGCATCGGCGGTCTGGAACTGCTGCACGCGCAGGCCGTGCGACAACATCAATTGTTCATGAGGGTGTTCGATGGAGTATGACGTCATCCCGGTCGTGCGCACACTGAGCGCCGACACGGTCACGCCGCTGGTCGCCTTTGCGGTCCTTTCCGAAGGAAACACCGAAGCGTTTCTCTTTGAAAGCGTCGAGCGGGGAGAGAACCTCGGCCGCTTTTCGTTCATCGGGTTCGACCCGCGTCGAACCCTCCACATCGATGCGACGGTGAGCGATCCGGTGCGCGTTCTGAACGACGAGCTCGTGCCGTTGCGCGTCGAGGGAGAGGAGAAGCTCCCTCCCTTTTTCGGCGGCGCCGTCGGCTACTTCGGCTATGGCGCCGGCAGCTGGAGCGAGCGGATTCCGGACTCGCACCCCGATGAGTTTGGAGCTCCGGACGCAAAACTGATCTTCTTCGATAACGTCGTCGTCTTCGATCATGTGCAGCAGAGAATGCATGTCGTCGCGAACGTCTTCACGAAAGACGGATCGATCGCGGATGCCAACCGTCGCCTCGATGCCGCCATGGAGAAGCTGCGCCGCGCAGCCGTCGAGCCCATTGCGTTCGACGACGCGGCGGACATCGAGTTCCAGGCGAATCACGAACGTGCATCGTTCGAGAAGATGGTGCGCGAGGCGAAAGAGGAGATCGTCGCTGGCGAGGTCTTCCAGATCGTCCTGTCTCAGCGCTGGGAGACTTCCTATCCGACCAGCGAGGCGCTCACGCTCTACCGCGCACTGCGCTCCATCAATCCCTCGCCTTATATGTTTCTCCTGCGCACGAGCGAGTGCACGCTCGTCGGCGCCTCACCGGAGATGCTGGTGCGCGTCACGGGACGGCTTCTCGAAACGCGCCCCATCGCGGGCACGCGTCCGCGCGGAGCGACGCACGAGGAAGACCGCGAACAGGAGGCCTCGCTGCTCGCCGACCCGAAAGAGAACGCCGAGCACCTGATGCTCGTCGATCTGAGCCGGAATGACGTCGGCAGGGTCTGTGACAGCGGAACTGTCGTCGTCGAGGACTACCGGCACATCGAGCGCTACAGCCACGTCATGCACATGGTGACCGACGTGCACGGCCATCTGCGCGATGACCAGACGCCGGTCGACGCCTTCCTGGCCTGCTTTCCGGCGGGTACGGTCAGCGGCGCACCGAAGATCCGGGCCATGGAGCTGATCGACCGTTTCGAGACCACACGACGTGGCCCCTACGCCGGCGCTGTCGCCTACTTCAGTTTCAACGGAAATCTCGATTCGTGCATCACCATCCGCACGATCACACTGGCGAACGACCGGGCGTACATTCAGGCGGGCGCCGGAATCGTCTACGACTCCGACCCGGCCACCGAGTATGTCGAGACCGTGAACAAGTCGATGGCCTTGCGACGGGCGGTTGCGGTGGCGCGGGCGGCGCTGGACGCTACGCGGATTGAGGATTGAGGATTGAGGATTGAGGATTGAGGATTGAGGATTGAGGAAGGCGCTACGCGGATTGGGGATGGATGACTGAGGACGGGGACTGGGACGTTTGGTTTTTCAATCCTC
>JANMSA010000989.1:0-1705 GCA_031388865.1 Acidobacteriota bacterium
GTCGTTTTCGGGAGCGGCGTTGGCGAACGTCAGGCGGACCGGTTCCTTGAAGCCGTGCGTGCGCACGAACCTCTCGGCGTACGCACACACCGAGAGACCGCCGACGCCGGAATCGGTGATGAGGATGTGCATGGCTATCCCAGGGGCTCGATCCGCCCGGTCATGAGGTCGATGAGGATCGGAACGTGACGATCCTTGAGGTCGTACAGCGATGCCGCTTCGAGCTCCCACGTCACAAGGGTCAAACGTTGTTCGCTCGCCCATGTGCCCATCGACCCGGGCGTCGGGTAGCCGATCTCGCTCAGAAGAGGGAGCCCGCAGCGCTCGGCGAGCTGACGGCCGAGGTGCGAACCGCCTGCGTCGTCGATACAGGCCAGCGCTGCGTGGAGGCTGACGATGGCGCGCGGATTCAACCGCTCCAGCAAAGCGAGGAGTGCGCGCGTTTCCGGTTCAGATGCCGGCTCCGCTCCGGGACTCAGCGCGATGTCGCGGGCATCCTTTGCGCGAGTTTTGTAGTGCACCGCATCGGGACTCCAATTGGAGGTTGGAAAGTTCCGGTTCAGATCGACGCCCCTGCCGTTGCCGCGAGTTCCACGCAGCATTCCGTCAGGGTTGCCGCAGAGAATCACTGCAGCCTGCAGATCGCCTCGCGGGAGGCATCGCAGCGCTTCTGAAACGACCACCGTCGTCTCAGGCTCGTCGCCATGGATGGAAGCGAGAACGACGATCTCGGCGCTCCCTGCGTCCGGAAGATAGACGGTGAGAGGAACTCCCTCCAGCGAGGTGCCGTAGACCGAGCTCGCATGGCGGATCACACCTCGATCGCGACGCTCGACCAGCCGCTGTTCTCTGTCACCACTCATGCGAAGCGTCCCTCGACTCGTTTGCACATCATGCCATTCACCGCTGACTGAGACAGCAATCGATGAAGCGATGCGAAGTCCGGAAGTCTGGCAAACGATCGAAGCCCGCTGATCTTCTTCCCCGACCGCGCGGCAAGGGGATCCCGCTGCTCGGCCGTGCCGTGGAGGAACGGCGGAGTTTTCAACGGTCAGGCACGACTCGTTTCAGCTCTTCATGCCAATTGACGACGAGTACGGCCTGATCGAAGAGCCCGGCGGCGGGACGAACGATCACCAGCGTCCGGCCGTCGGGGTGGATGTCATAGTCATCATAGAGGGGAGGTCTGAATGGCTCCAGCACTACGCGACGCGTAGCACACGCCACCCGCTCTGCGTGTCGATTCGCGCAGCGACCAGACGATCGCCACTTCGGTAGTACAGCTCCGTTCCATCCGCCCCCCAACTCGGATCTCTTCCGCCTTTCTCTGAAATCAACCACCGCGTGCCACCCTCCGGGAACGGCGTCACGTAGAGTAAGCACGAGTAAGGGTGAAACGCGGATTATAGCGGGGCTCCTGCAGACGCGCTTCACGTTTGATCCAACCGACCATGGCCCGCCGATCTCGTTGGCTATTGCTTTTCTCCGGGCGGCGACTCTAATCTGAGGGCACGATGAAGAAAGCGCTGGTAGTCGTAGCAGCGTTCGCGCTCGTCGCGTGGGTAATCTCGTGGTTCTGGGCCGAAGACGCCGTTGCCACCTCGGCCGCTCGGCCGTGGCCGGGAGGGATGGGGACGCTCGACGACGTCGCCGATCGGTTGCCGCCGCTGCAGGCGAACGACGCGTCTGTGAAGCTGACGGCGCT
>JANMSA010000999.1:0-4401 GCA_031388865.1 Acidobacteriota bacterium
AAGTTTCCGGTGGTCATAGAGCAGAGGTCACACCCGTTCCCATTCCGAACACGGCAGTTAAGCTCTGCATCGCCAATGATACTGCGTGGGTGACTGCGTGGGAAAGTAGGACGCCGCCGGGATATATTTTCTGAAAGGGCCCTCGAGTCAATCGAGGGCCCTTTCGCTTTTCAGGGCACTTCCTCAGCGCACGCGCCGCAACCACCCGTCAGGCCAGTGCGTCACGTTCGCCGCCAACGCACTCTCATTGAACGTCCACGGCGGTTGCTCCAGGACGAACTCCGGATGCCTCGCGGAAAACTCGCGCGCCGCCGTCGCCGGGTTGTTCTCTCCCCAGTCTGCCCGGCCCCGCGGTGTCTCGTGGAGATCCTGCATGATCCCGTCCGCAGCCACGATATAAGAGCCCACACTCACCAGGGGCGCGTAAAGTTCCAGCTCCGCCGCGACGTGCGCCTTGCTGTGATCTGAATCCAGCAGCACCATCACGGTCTCAGCAGGCGCGATCGACGCGCGCACCCGCTCCACGATCCGGGGTTCAATCGAGTTCCCTTCGACCAGCGAGATCCGTGACCCGAGCACGTGACTCTCGATCGCTTTCCTGTTGGAAGGCCGAATCTCGATGTCGACGCCCACCACCCGCCCGTTTCCCAGCGACTGCAGCACGGAGGCGTAGAAGATCAGCGAGCCCCCATGGGCCACTCCGGTCTCGACGACCACGTCTGGACGAACCGACGCCAGCACTTCCTGCACGCGCAGCAGATCCTCCGGCAGTTGGATGACCGGCCGGCCCAGCCACGAGAATGTGTAGGGATAACGCTCGTTCCAGCCCACACGCACCCACTGTCGGGAGATGAGCTCGAATGCGCGCCGGGAATACAGCGGCAGCGACTCGGTCTGCCCGTCCTCTTCGACGGTGATCTCGTTCCTGTCCGTATCGATGATCAGCCGCACACAAGCTCCACGTCGAGATCCAGGCCCGCGAGGAGCCTGATCGTCCCGGCATCGTAGTTCGGATTCATGAGAATGGCCTCCGCGATACCGCGCCGGCCGAGCTCCGCAGGCGCCACGATCGGATGCGCCGTTCCCGCGGGAGCGTTCGCCCGGCCGGGAAAACCGCTGTTCGCGGAGACGCACACACGGGCAACGGAATGTCACACATGTTTCGTCCGCCCAAGCATCTCTTCGATTCCCGCGCGCAAGTCGTAGGCTGGCGACCACCCCAGCGACTGCAGGCGCCGGATGTCGCCGACGACGACAGGCGTCTCATTCGGACGCGCAGGGAGGGCGCCCAACTCCACGCGATCCGAGGCACCGAGAAAAGTGGCAATCGTGAGGACGACGTCCTTCACCTGCGAAGCGATGCCGGTCGCGACATTGAACGCCCCGCTTCCATCCGCCTGCAGCACCCGCACAAGCGCGGACGCGACATCCGCGACATAGATGTAGTCCCGCCGCTGCTCCCCCGCAGTGCACCGCGCGACCTCGCCGCGAAGAAGCGACGCTACCACCGAAGGCACGAGCCGTTGCGGTTGCTCGCCCGTTCCATAAACGAAGAACAGGCGGGCCCACGCGAATCCCGCATTGGCCGCAGCACAAGCCGTGCGCAGCGCGTCTGCGACAGCCACCTTGGACGCGCCGTAGAGCGTTGACGGACGGATTGGGGTCATCTCCTCGTCGCAGATGGCGCCCTCGCTCCAGTCGTACTCCGCGCAGGTCCCCGCGCCGACGATGCGCGTCCCGCCGCTCTCCAGGAACGCGCGCCCGAGCGCGATGCTCGCGGCGACCCATAGCCGGTTCGCGGGTGAGGACCAGTACGTGCCAGGCGTCGTCTCCCACGCGAGGTGCAGCAGGTGCGTCGGACGAACGTCATCGACGACGGCCTCGCGGAAAGCAGGCGATAACAGATCTCCCCGGTGCCAGGTCACAGAGGGCGCGGCGCGATGCGGCGGATTGCGCGAGAGTGCATGCACGTCGAACCCCGCCTCCACGAGTGGCCGCAGCGTGTGACTTCCGATGAATCCGCGTGCGCCCGTGACCAGGACTCGCATCGACCTATGGTTCATCGTAGCAGCTATGATGCGCGGAGGAAGTCAGGTCTGATGAAAGTGGTCATTCTTGCGGGCGGTCTCGGTACACGGCTGGCGGAAGAGACTGAGGTGCGTCCGAAGCCGATGGTGGAGATCGGCGGACGGCCCATTCTGTGGCACATTATGAAGACGTACTCCCACCATGGGCTGAACGACTTCGTGATCTGCCTCGGCTACCGCGGCTACGTCATCAAGGAGTACTTCTCGAACTACTTCCTGCACATGTCGGACGTGACGTTCGACCTCCGCCGCAACGAGATCGAGGTCCACCACAACGAGGCGGAGCCGTGGCGCGTAACGCTCGTCGACACGGGAAACCAGACCATGACCGGCGGCCGCCTGAGACGTGTGCGGCAGTATGTCGGTGAGCAGCGCTTCTGCTTCACATATGGTGACGGTGTCGGCGATATCGACATCGCGGCGCTGCTCCACTATCACCAGCAGCAGGGCGTGCGCGCCACACTCACCGCGGTTCGTCCGCCCGCGCGTTTCGGGGCGGTGGAGCTCGACGAGCGCCGCCGCGTCACCGCATTCCACGAGAAGCCCCTCGGCGAAGGGGGCTTGATCAGCGGCGGGTTTTTCATCGTCGAGCCGGAAGTGATCGATCTCATTGAAGACGATGCGACGTTATGGGAGCACGGGCCGCTCGAAACGCTCGCTTCGCGCGGCGAGCTTGCTGCGTACGTCCACGAAGGCTTCTGGCACCCGATGGACACGCTGCGCGACCGCAACTACCTGGACGCGCTCTGGAGCGCGGACGCCGCGCCCTGGAAAGTCTGGTCTTGAACCCCTCCTTCTGGCGCGGCCGGCGTGTGCTGGTGACCGGCCACACCGGATTCAAGGGTGGCTGGCTGGTCGCGTGGCTTCTCCGGAGTGGCGCCCGAGTGACCGGATATGCACTGGAGCCCTCGCGCTCACCGAATCTCTTTCAGCGCGCGAAGATCGGCGAGGGGATAGTCTCGGTGACCGCGGACATTCGCGATCTGGCTCGCGTGGCCGAGGTGCTGCAGGCGACCCGCCCGGAGATCGTTTTTCATCTCGCGGCGCAACCGCTGGTGCGCGCCTCTTATGCGGATCCGGTGGAGACTTTCACGACGAACGTGATGGGAACCGTCAACGTCCTCGAAGCAGCGCGCCCGGTCGCATCCCTAAAGGCTGTCGTGGTGGTCACCACCGACAAATGCTACGAGAACCAGGGCCAGAACCGGCCCTTTCGCGAGACGGACCCCCTGGGCGGACACGATCCTTACGCGAGCAGCAAAGCGTGTGCGGAGCTGATCGCGCGTTCCTATCGGGACTCGTTCCTTTCGGCGCGCGGGATGGGCGTGGCAACGGCGCGCGGTGGAAATGTGATCGGCGGCGGCGATTGGTCGCCGGAGCGTCTTTTGCCCGACATCGTCGCCGCGTGTGAGAAGGACGCCGCCGTGCGTTTGCGAAACCCCGACGCCGTGCGTCCGTGGCAGCACGTACTCGATCTCCTCTGTGGATATCTCACACTCGCGCAGAAACTCGTCGAGGACCCGACTCAATTCTCGGGACCTTGGAACTTTGGCCCCGGCGAGGAGAGCAACGTCACGGTTCGGGCGCTTGCGGAGCGGTCTGTCACACTGTGGGGTAGAGGCCGAGTCGAGATCGACGCACCTTCGCTCTTGCATGAGGCTTCGACGCTGCGTCTGGACAGTTCGAAAGCGCGCGCGGCGCTGGGTTGGAGGCCACGGCTGTCCTTCGTGGAAATGTTGCAGTGGGCGGTGGAATGGTACGGGTCGGCGGCACGAGGCGGCGACGCGCGACAACTGCTCGACGCACAGATCGAACGGTTCGAGGAGAGGCTGGAGGATGCTCGCCTGCCGGTTCTGTAATGAGAAACTGACGACGGTCTTTGCCGACCTCGGCATGTCGCCCCTTTCCAACGCTTACCTTCGCATCGAGGATCTCGAGACGGCGGAGCGGTGCTTTCCGCTCAAGGCGTGGGTCTGCAGCCGTTGTTTTCTGGTGCAGGTTCCCGCCGTCGCGTCGCGCGAGGAGATCTTCAGCGAGTACGCGTACTTTTCTTCGTTCTCCACGAGCTGGCTCGAGCACGCGCGCGACTATGCACGCATGATCACCGCCCGGCTGCGTCTCAATGCGACGCATACGGTCGTGGAGCTGGCCAGCAATGACGGATATCTCTTGCGCGTGTTCAACGACGATGGCGTGACGGTGCTCGGGATTGAGCCCGCGGCGAACATCGCCGCGGCTGCCGAGGCGATCGGTATTCCGACCCTGGTCTGCTTCTTCGGCGCCGCGACGGCGTCCGACCTGGTCGCGAAGGGAA
>JANMSA010001023.1:0-5436 GCA_031388865.1 Acidobacteriota bacterium
AGATGGCGCAGGCCAAGGTCGGTTTCGGCGGCGATGTAGCCGAACGAGGCCCACTGCCCGCCGGAGAGAATCCGCTCGAAGATCGGACGCGCACGCTCCGGCTGGCCGCTCACGACGTGCCAGTTGCCGATGCCGTACAGGATAGCCGGGTCGTTCTCGGTGACGAGCTCCTCGGGCGCGATCTCGCCGCGGTACATGAGCAGGAGCTTGTGATACGACTGATTCTCGATCACATCCATGTCGGTACTGATTGCTTCCAGGACCAGCTCCGCGTCTTTCGGGCGGCCGAGGCGGCGCTGAATCATGTAGAGCCAGTGCGAGGCGGACACGACCCCGTCCGGATTTCGCGAGACCGCGAGACAGCGACGGTACGCGTCGAGCGCATTGTCCAGGTCGCCGCGCAGATAGTGCGCCAGGCCGAGGTGATACCAGATGTTCGATTGCAGCGTACTGGTGGGGATGTTGCGCGCGTTGGGAAGGCCATCCGGCTCGATCGGATCGGTCGCGCCACGAATCAGGGACGCCGCCTTCGTAAGATCGGCCACGGCACGATCGAACTGTCGCAGAGTGATCCAGCGGTGTCCGCGATGACGCAGCATGCGTGCGTCGCGTGGATGCTTTCTCACGCCTTCGGTGAAGATCTCGATCGCCTCCTGATAGCGACCGAGGTAGGCGGTGCGGCGCCCGAGCCAGATGAGCGCGTCCGCATCCTTCGGATTGGCCTCGTACGCGCTGCGTGCGGTCGCCAGCTCCTGCTCGCGTTGCGTCCGAACGGCGTCCGCCATCTCCAGCGGCGGAGGGGTGGGGAGAGAAGCAGGAGTGATCACGGGATCGGGATTCGCGGCACATCCGACGAAGACCATCAGCAACGCAAGCTTCCGCATGCGATCATTTTCCCATGAACGAAGCTCGCACGAACGCGGACGTCGTCGTCCACGGCGCCGGCGTCATCGGCGCGAGCATCGCCTATCACCTGGCTCTCCGCGGCTGCGACGTTCTCGTCGTCGATCGCGCGCCCACGTTCGGCGCCGGCAGCACGTCGAAAGCCACGGGCGG
Organism: Acidobacteriota bacterium; assembly: GCA_031388865.1. Lineage (GTDB taxonomy): Bacteria > Acidobacteriota > Thermoanaerobaculia > Gp7-AA8 > Gp7-AA8 > QHVT01. The sequence continues at coordinate 1,057 of JANMSA010001023.1, forward strand.
CTTTCGCGCTCAGTTCGACACTGCAGTGAACGTGCAGCTGTCGCTTCTCTCGCGGGAGAAGCTCCTCGCCTTCGAGGATGAGACCGGCGTCGATCCGGGATATGTGCCGAGCGGGTACCTGTTCTTGGCTTGTACCGACGCTGAGCTCGATTCGCTGAAGACAGCGCAGGCAGTGCAGCATGCCTGTGGACTCACCGAAGCGCGCATGGTGAGCACGAACGAGGCGCTCGAGCTCAATCCGAAGATCGGGGACGCGTCCGTCATCGGCGGCGCCTTCTGTCCCAGCGACGGATTCGTACGTCCGATGAACATCCTCCGCGGCTACGCCGAAGCCGCGCAGCGCCTCGGCGTGCGGTTCGTCTTCGACGCCGACGGCGCCGGGATCCGTGGCCGCATCCACGTCAACGCGAAGGGCGCATGGTGCGGCGCGCCGGTGGTGCCCGTGCGCCGCAACGTCGCCGCCACGATTCCCACGGACATCCTGCCGGAGTCGATGCCGATGACCATCTGGTCCGGCGACTGGTATCACCTCCGGGTTCGCGACGGACGCGTGCTGCTGCTCTGGCCTGACGATCCCATCGTGGATGACGACACCTGGCTTGATGAGGTGCTGCGCAAGACCCGCGCGCGCATGCCCTGCCTCGCAGATATCCCCATCAGCGAGCGCTGGTGGGGCTTCTACGAGATGTCCCCCGATGAGCACGCGCTCCTGGGCCGCATCGACGCGGACCACTACGTCGCCAACGGCTCCTCGGGACACGGCGTGATGCACGCGCCCGCGCTCGGGCAACTGCTTGCGGAGTTGATCGTGGACGGGCGCACGTCGATGGACATCACCGCCCTCGATCCACTGCGATTTGGGTAGAGGCGAACCGCTCCAGTGGAGCGGCGGCGTCAGATGTTGCTAGTTGCTGGTTACTGGTTGCTCGTGGTCTCGCGAAATGCCTCGAGCAACCAGTAACCAGCAACCAGCAACCAGCAACCAGCAACCAGCAACCAGCAAAGTCTGAAGTCCGCGCTCCACTGGCTACCCCATCGTCCGCACCAATACCGTGCAGCAGGTCACTCCTCCCTCCGCTTTAGCCAGCTCGTCCGCGTGGACGATCCGGACGTCCAGACCTTCGAGCTTCGCGCGCGTTCGGGGAAAAGCCGCGGGGTAGATCACGACCGCGCCGACCAGCAGCGCGTTCGCCGCGAACGGTTCTTCGGGATCGACCGGGATCAGGCGCCATCCATCGAATGGAGCGACGTCGATCCAGGCCGGGTTCACCAGCAGCGTGTCTTCCGAAAGGCGCGTGATCGCCGTCTTCAGGTGCAGCGCTCCGTGGGTGTGGACACCAGTCACCTCGCGCCCTGTGATCAAATGAAGTTGTTCAAGCGCCGCTATGTTCGTCCGCCCCGAGAGTCCGACGAAGATGCGATCGTCGAGCACCAGGACATCGCCGCCATCGATCGTCGCCGGCGCCTCGATGAAGGCCAGCCGGCGGTAGCCCGCAAGCGCCTGAGCCATCACCCCGGTCTCGCCGCGACGCGACTCCGCACCTGGACGAGTGATGACTGCCAGCTCGTCCAGCACGATCGCCGTGTCTTCGACAAAGACGCAGTCGGGATACTCCACATCCGCGGGCAACTCGACGACCGTGTGGCCGAGGGAGGCGAGGAGGTCGCGATACTCGCGGTGCTGGCCGGCGGCACGCTCGTAGTCGATGGGAGTGCGTTGCAGGTGCGTCAGCTCGGCGCTGGCAATGGCGGGGCTGACGTCTCTGGTGATGGCAATCATCCTACAGCCTCCACGATGAGCTTCCCGATGAGCGGAGCGTGAGCGACGAGACCGTGATCTCCGTCAGGGATCACGACCAGTCTCGATCCGGCCGCGAGGCGCCCTGACTCTTCCCACTCCCGCCAGCGCCGCTGCACCATGTCGAAGGGAACCGTCTCATCGCTGCCTCCCATGATCGCAGTGACCCGCGACGGCGGCGGCTCGTCGTCCACGTGCAGAGCTGCCATCTGCTCGAAGAATGCGCGGTGGATCTGTGACTCTCCATTGCGCGCGTAGTTGAACACGGTCACCGGATCGCCAGAGGGGACGTTCTCGCGCCAGCGATCAGCGACACCCAGCGCCGGGGCGATCAGAATCAGCGGCACCGCCACTCCCATCTTCGCGACGGCAAGCGCGATCAGGGCGCCGAAGGAACTGCCAGCCAGCGCTCGCGGCCGAACCCGCCGCGCCTCCGCAGCTGCGTGCTCCACGACCGCGTCGAAATCCAACTTCTCGAACGACGGAACATTCAGATCGGGAGCGTGCAACTCGATCCCACTGGGAGCGAGGAGCGGCCGGAGGGCGGTGATTTTCGCGCTCGCCGGCGACGACGCAAAGCCGTGGAAGTAGAGGACGGACGTCATGAGACCCCATCGTACAGTCGCGTGCAATCCCTCGACGAGTAACGCCGCTACCGCGTCAGTCTGGGGGCAGCACGATGCGGTAGGTGGCGCGTGCGCCAGGGGGCACGTGCTCGAACGGTGCGAACGCGAACGCGTCGCCTGCACGCTCCCGGACGCTCTCGGTCACGAGGATGTCGTAGCCCTTGGCGTAAGTCTCACCGAGGATGCAGGCGGAGTTGACCTCGTTGCCATAGACCTCAGCGGTGCCGACGTGCAGGAGCGGACCGAAGCCAAGGCCGATGCCCAGCAGCAACTGCTCGTCGGGCGGCTTGCTCTCGTTGTACAGGCGCGTCGTCCGCTGCATGTCGACGGAGGCGGCGAGTGCCTGCCGAACGTCGCGGAAGATGGCCAGGTAGCTGTCGCCCTCGACCTTCAGCAGCGTCCCGCTATGACTGACGACGACCGGCATCAGGATACGGCCCGACTCGAAGATCATCTGCATTACCGGGATGATGCCGCGCTCGGCCACTCCACGGGAGAAGCCGGAGAGGTCCGTAGCCATCACGCACCACTCCTCGCCGAAGAGCTTCCAGATCCGCGCATCGATGGCAGTTCGATCCGCCTGAACATCGAGACGAAGCTTCAAGAGCTCCTGAAGGCGAGGATCGAGAGGCTCGTGCACGCCGCCCATTTTAGGCCGGCGCGGCCAGTCGCAACCTTTCGTTCACCGCGGCGTCGTCATTCCCAGCCTATGATCGGCTCACCAACAACAAGGAGGAAGCATGCGTCGTTCTCTCATCGCCTCGGTGGCCCTCAGTACCGTACTGGCGGCAGCCACTCTCGCTCAGGGGATTTCCACCCCGCCGAACGGAGACAACCAGAAGGCCTCGGTCACGCAGGGGATCGGCCCCGTCCGGGTGACCATCGAATACAACAGCCCCAACGTACACGCGCCGAATGGAGAGGATCGTCGCGGCAAGATCTGGGGAACGCTCGTTCCGTGGGGTGCCCCGGATGAGGCGTTCGGTACCTGCAGCGAGTGCCCCTGGCGCGCGGGCGCCAACGAGAACACCGTCCTCGCCGTCTCGCACGACGTGAAGATCGAAGGACAGCCGCTGAAGGCTGGTCGCTACGGCCTGCACCTCATCCCCGCGGAGCAGGGTGACTGGACGCTCGTGCTCTCGAAGAACTCCACGTCCTGGGGCAGCTACTTCTATGACGCGGCCGAGGATGCGCTGCGGGTCAAGGTGAAGCCGTCGAAGAGCGACTATCACGAGTGGCTCACGTACGAGTTCACCGACCGCCAGACGGACCGCGCCACCGTCGCGTTGAAGTGGGAAGACATGCAGGTTCCATGGACCATCAGCCTGGACGACATCACCAGTCTGCATCTCGCTGCGATCCGCGATGAGCTTCGCGGCTCTCCCGGCTTCAACTCGCAGAACTGGATCGCCGCGGCGCAGTACGCACTGCAGGCAAAGCGCCCGAAGGAGGCGCTGGAGTTCGCGGACGTGGCGGTCAACCGCATGTTCATCGGCCAGCAGAACTTCCAGACGCTGAACACGCTTGCTTCGGCACAGGAAGCCGCGGGCAAGACCGCGGAATCCAAGGCCACCCGCGACCGTGCCATGAGTCACCCCGCCGCGACCGTCATGGACCTTCACCAGTACGCCCGCCAGCTCCTCGCGCAGGGCAAAAAGGAAGATGCGCTGCGGATCTGGGAGCTGAATGCCAAACGCAACCCGAACGTCTGGCCCGTACACACCGGCCTTGCGCGCGGGTACTCGGCCGCCGGCCGCTACGCCGAGGCGTTGAAACACGCAAAGCTCGCACTGGCGCAGGCTCCGGACGAGCTCAATAAAAAGACGCTGACCGCGGGCATCGCGAAGCTCGAGGCGGGCAAGGACATGAATCAGTAGTTCATTTTCCGGTTGCTGGTTGCCTGTCATCCAGGGGCGCCCGGGTCGCTGCTAATGACACGACTGTCGTCTGCTCGAG
>JANMSA010001029.1:0-6902 GCA_031388865.1 Acidobacteriota bacterium
AAAGATTTCATCCCCGCGGCGGAACGCTTCGGCCTCATGCCGCAGATCGACCGCTGGGTCGTCGAGAACGTGACGCGTGTTCTGCGCGAAGTTCCGTCCTGTCGGATTTTCGTGAACCTTTCAGGCGCCAGTCTTGGCGACGCTGAACTACTGCAATTCATCGCAACCCACGTTCGCGAGTCTGGCGTATCCGGACGCCTGGCCTTCGAGATCACGGAGTCGGCCGCCTTCACCGACATCGCCGCGGTCCAATCATGGATCCGCACGCTCAAGGAGCTTGGGTGCCTCTTCGCTCTCGACGACTTCGGCGTTGGTTTCTCCTCGTTCGCCTATCTGCGTGCACTGGCCGTCGACTACGTGAAGATCGATCAGTCATTCGTGAAGGACCTCGACCGCAATCCCACGAATCGCGCTCTCGTGCAGGCGGTGAAGAGCGTCGCCACTACGCTCGGCAAGGGCGTGATTGCTGAAGGGGTGGAAACCGAGGGGCACGCAGCGACACTCGTCGAGCTCGGAATCGAGCTCGCCCAGGGTTATCACTGCGGCCGGCCTGAGGCCGACCCCTTCACGCTGAGCGAGTTGGAATCGCTCGTTGGAGCTGCCTCTTGAGACCGCCGATATGAGCCAGGAGAAAGCGTCGCGGTCGTCGAACGTCGACCTGGATGGCCTGATGGATCTCGAGAAAACATCTGCGGTGAGTCTGGTTGATCTGCAACACATGGCGTCACGCGCCGGATCTCCCTTCGTGGGATACACCCTGCACGGCAGCCGCTACCTGAACATCACCAACCGCTGTACGCTGCGATGTGACTTCAGCCCTAAGTTCAACCGCCGCTGGACGGTGCGGGACTACGACCTGCGGCTGCGCGGCGCTGAACCGACGGTAGCAGAGATCCTGGCCGCAGTCGGCGATCCGGCCAGTGTCGAGGAGGTCGTGTTCTGCGGGCTGGGGGAACCGACCCTCCGGCTCCACGCCCTGCTCGACGTAGCCTCACGTCTGCGCGGGCAGGTGCCGCGCCTTCGCCTCAACACCGACGGTCTCGCGAACCTTGTTTACGGACGCGACGTGACCCCTGATTTCGAGGACCTCATCCAGTCCGTGTCGGTCTCCCTCAACGGCCAGGACGAGGAGACCTACAATCGCCACTGCCGGCCGCTGCTGCCCCGGGCGCACGCGGCGGTGCTGGACTTCGTGCGCCACGCGCGCAAGTTCGTTCCCGGGATCACGCTGACCGCGATCGACGGACTGCCAGGGGTGGACATCGACGCCTGCCGCAAAATCGCCGACGATCTCGGAGTCGGTTTCCGCCGTCGCGTGCTCGACGTCGTGGGTTGAGTCGGGTAGGGTTCGACATCATCAGTTGTATCCCGGAATGATGGCGAGGAGGTGAAGCGGTCGGTTCCCCTCTGCGTCACTTCCCCCTGGAAGAAGTGACGCACCACTTGGTTCGCCGTTACAGAGCCGGCAACGGAGCGGGCATCAGCCCACGGCGCTGGCCAGCTCAATCTCAGCAGGATGGCCGATATCTCTCATGTGCTCGCTCAGGTAGGAGTGCTCGAGGAGGAGATGCATCAGTGTCTTCATGAAGTCGCGCTTCCACGCCGGCATGAGGTGCATGGTCTGCATCTTGTGGGTGTAGAACTCCTTGAAGCCGCGAATGAGCATCGCGCGAACCTCGTCCAGCGTCATCGCCTCCGGCTTGATGACCGGCTCGATGAGGTTGTACTGGCGGTAGTCTCCCGTGACGATGTGATCTTTTACTTTGGCGTAGAGATCAGCGTATGGCCACGGGGTGATGGCCAGAAAGAACGCCATGTCCGGATCGTAGTACTTGGCGAGCTCGATACTGCGCTCCATCTCCTCGGACGTCTCGTCGGGCATTCCCATCACGAAGGACGTTTCGGAGATCATGTCGTGCTCGTTCATCAACTCGATGGACTTCTTTGACTGCTCGATTTTCAGATCCTTGCGGTACAGGTCCAGCGTGGCCTGATTCGTCGATTCGACGCCAACGTAGATGTGTTCGATCCCGGCGGTGCGATACTTTGGCAGAATGTCCTCGTCGCGCAGGATGTCGTCCACGCGCGTCTCCATCAGGATGGACATGCCGACCTTCCGGTCGATGAGCATATCCAGGATTGTTTCCCACCGGACGCGGTCGAGCGATGGAATCTCATCGGCCAGCATCACCACATCGACGCCGAACCGGTCGCGGAGATCCTCCAGCTGCGCAACGAAGCACTCCGGCGAGACGGCGCGCCAGCTCTCTCTCCAGAAAAGTCTCTGAGAGCAGAACGAGCAGTGTTGACGGCAGCCGCGCGAGGAGGAGACGACGGCCAGCGTCGAATTCGCCTTCGCACGATAGGAGTACTCCTTCCACGGCACGAGCTCCCAGGCAGGCGAGACGGTGTCGAGATTGTGAATGAACCCCCGGAGTGGTGTGGCGAAGGCGAGGCCGTCGCGCCGGTACGCAATTCCCCGGACTTTCTCGAGCTGGACCGTTCCCCACGCTTCGAGAAGCTCGACCGCAGCCTCTTCCCCTTCGAATCGAACGATCGCGTCGACGTCCGGCGCGTTCCCAAGGACCTCCTCCCACATGAAGGAGGGATGCGTGTTGCCGAGGACCGTCAGAATCTTCGAGCTCTCCTCTTTCGCGACGCGGCAGACTTCCACTCCGTCGAGCACAGTCGCGGTGATGCAGGAGACCATCACCACATCGGGACGCTCGCGCCGGATTGTTTCCCGGATCTGCTCGAGCGTGTGGAACTTCGACATGGCATCGTAGAGAGCAACGTCATAGCCTGCTTTCCTCAGTGAACCGCCCACGTAGAGAAGTCCGAGAGGCAACCACGTGCCCGCCGATTCCACAACACCCGAGTGGTACGGCGGCGTCACGAGAAGTACGCGCTCATGATTGCGGTTCATGCCGTTCCTCCCGGCGGTCCGTTCCGTGGCCGATCCGGCTGCTGGCCGGGGACGACGAACTGGTTCGCGATCGTGCGTACCTTCAGGACGCGCCATCCATTGCCGGCGCGCTCGACTTCGTAGTGCATGCGCATGTCGGCGACGAAGCGCCGCGCAGGCGACTTTCCAGGACTGAGCTCGCGATCGAAGTAGCGCCACTGCTCTTTCGTCTCGACGACGAATCCATCATTGCCGTTCGCTTTTGCCGAGAGCACCTCGAAGGAAACGAGGGTCGACTCGAGGACCAGTCCCGCCTCACGCTTGAGATCGAGGAGCTTCTCCACCTTCCGGATTTCCTCATCGTGCGCCACCGGCCGCAGGGGCGACAGATCGCCGGTCCGATAGGCGACGATGAGCGCCTCGTTATACAGGCGTACTGACTGCCCGGCTTGCCGCTCGTCGTCGCCGCAGCCCCCCAGGACGAGGAGCACGAGCACGAGCAGCGCTTTCATGGCCCCACCATGTAGAAGTCATGAATCGTCGGAGCGACCAGCGTCACGATGTAGACCGTCGTGATGGACAGAGCGAGTGCCACGAACGACAGATACGCCATTCTCTTTCCGCTCCAGCGATGAAGAACACGAAAGTGCAGAATGACTCCCATCGCGATCCACGTGACGAGCGAGCTCGTCTCGATCGGATCCCACGCCCAGTAACGTCCCCACGACTCGTGCGCCCAGATCGAACCAGCGGCAATCATCACCCCGAGAAAGAGAAAGGCGATGAGCAGGTACTGGTGTCCATAGAGGTCCAGTCGCTCCTGCGAGGGAAGCCGCGTCAAACGCTGTCCATCGCGGGCTCGGATGAGGTAAGCACCCGCCGTCGCCGCGGCGAGCACGACCGCCACACCGAAAGCCTTGGCAAAAAGAATGTGCAGGAACAGCCAGTACGACTTGAAAATGATCGGAACATCGTACATCAGGACGAACGCGGTCAAGGCGATACCCATCATCAGAAAGACCGCCGGCATGACCAGCGCGCCGAGGCTCTCCATTTTTCGCGCGACGAGGATGGTCAGGAGCAGACCGCAGACCAGCAGGAAGGCGTTCGCGGAAAGCACTTCGTAACGACTGCTGTAGGGACCGTGTCCAACTTCCTGCCATCGGAGAAAGATCGCCGCGGCGTGAGGGATCAGGCCTGCTGCAGCGAGCCACGTTCCAATTCGTGCCGCGAGGTCTTTGCGAAATACGAATCCCACCAGCAAGGCCATCGTCGACAATGCATAAAACGTTGCCGCGCACCAGAAAACGATACTTTGATCAGGCATTGGCGCTTCCTTTCAGACCGGTTGTGGCGAAGAGATGTTTCGCGGGAGCAGGACTCGCCTCCTCGGCTGAATCCCACTCGCCTACGACGATCGAGACCCCGCGTTTGGCGTAAACCCACGCCGCCACCGGGCCGGTGTCAGCTACCTGCGCGACTCCGCCTGGCAACGTGAGCAGGGCACTGCCAGCGAGAATGAGCAGAAATCCCGCAAACACGAACGGAATCCCTGGAGAACGACTGTAGGTGAATCCCGCCCACCTGGTGATCGACAGCACCCTGGCCTCATAGCCGCCGAATCGGAAACGGGCGCCGGGGACCAGAGTGGTCCGTCCCTGCTTTCCCTCCACGGAGATGTCGAGGCGTCCCGTTCCGTCTGGATCGTTGATGTCCTGCTCGCTCCTGGCCACAAATCGCAGGCAGTTGCCGGAGGGATCCGTCACGTCAGCCGATGCGACGCGACCGGACTCCCGCTGCAGGTGAATGGTCCGCGAACCGATGGATGGCGCAGCGATGTTGATGGCCAGGCTCGTCGGGATGGCTTGATAGATCTTGACTCCACCAGCGTCGACCCCGGCCGCCCGGTCGACGAAGAGCTCACGCCCGTTGACCGCGATGCGACTGGCGCGGTCCGGCGCATAGCCACGCTGATGGTAGAAAGCGTCGAAGGCCAGCAGCGCCACCTCGATGGCCGGAGGCTTCGCAGGAGCGAACGGACCGTGATCTCGCGCGATGATCTGCGCTTCGGCGAGCCTCGTCTGCTCCCCCTCGGTCAGCTCGAAGCCGCCGCTGTCGTGAAGACTGCGCTGCACCAGCACGCCGAGGATCAGGACGAGCACTCCGGCGTGAAGCACCGACCCGCCCCAGAGCGCAGAGCGCCAGCGAAAAAGCGACGTGCCTTCGCCTCGGAATCCCTGCGAATGCAGGAAAGCGCGCACATCATGTCCCGGCCGCCGCGGAAGCGCATCGCCATAAGTCCGCAGCACTCCGCGGGTAAGCTTCATGTTCAAAAGCGTCCGCTCGATCGTGCAGACCGCGGTGGAAATGAACAGCAGAAGCGTGGCGATGAGGAACAGTGGGGACGAAAACGTCAGCGCATCGATCCATACGGCCGCCGTGGCATAGGCGAAATGGAACAGGAGAATGGCCAAGGCGGTCCGCGGAGCGCGGAAGAACCGCCAAACCACCGGGGCCAGGTCGAATACCCGCTTCACTAGTGCCCTCCGCCCGTGCCGCAGCCACAATTATTCTGTTCCCAGTTCGTCGTGTTGTTTGCGGGATACGAATAGATGTAAAGCCCGCTGCCCGCATTCGGCATTTGACGCCACGGCGCTTTGTCAGTCGTCTTGTCCCCGTACGTCGACTGGTCCACGGCCACGAGCAGGCCGGGACGGGCTGTTCCATGCGGGATTGCCGCGTGGCAGTTCCAGCATTGGATTTGGTGATTCGATCGACTGAAATGCGTCGGGAAGCGGCTGTTCGCAAAGTTCTGGTTGTGACAGTTGATGCAGAACGTGCCGTTGGGCATGCCGGCGGCATTCGTGGCGATCGTTGCGTTCCACGTCGTGTTCGGCCCCTTGAGCAGAAATCCCGCCGCCGAGCCATGCGGGCCGGACGGATCGGTCATCTGATCGGAGGCGTGACAGTCGCTGCACGTCATCGTGCTCGTGCGCGTCCAAGGCGCCTTGATGTTCGACGTGGCACCGAGGTTGGCGCCGGCCGAGGCCAGAACCGGGTGGAAGCCCCCTGCGGTAGCTCCGGCGCTGGCATTGTTCGGATTGAACTCCTGCGCCTGATCGGTCTCCCTCCATCCAGGTGCGCCGGACGAAGGGGCGATGGGAGATGTGGTCGGAGGTGTGGCCGTTCCGCCCCAGTAATAAGAGCTATGACACTTGAAGCAGAGCGTCGCCTCCAGATCCCCGGCGACAATCGTCTTCTTCGTGAAGTTTCCAGTTGCGGGGACAGTCCATCGCGCGGGATTCGTTGAAAGTTGCGCGCCCCAGGTTCCTTCAAGCGACGGAGCCACTGCGTTCCCAGGCGTCACATGACGACCTGGCCTCGCCGTGTGCGTGTTGTGACAGTCCATGCAGCTGCTGTGTCGCGCAGCACCGCCGAGAGAGTTCCCGAATGCCGCATTCGCGAGCTCGGTCACGCTGTCGTGACTGTTGTCGGCGTTCGCGGGGTGATTGGCGGTTTTAGCGATGGTCGAGGCGATCGCCTTTCCGGAGCGATTCGTTCCTGTGGTCGCATTGCCGTGGCAGTTGTAACAGACGAATGTCGCCGGTGTGCCGTTCGGATTCTTCGATCCGGCCAGGATCAACGGATAGTCGGAGAAATGAACGGCACCGAATGGCGACGAGGCGGCGGCCGGCTGGCCGTCGGCACGATCGGAGTGGCACTTGGTGCAGTTGCGATCGAATTTCGATCCGTCATGCAGGTCGTAGGTCCACGTGCCGTAGGTCGAGAACGTCACGTAGTTGTGGGCCGACCCGGCGTAGGCCGCTTTGTCGATCACAGGGCGACCGGTGTCGGTCGGGTTCCGATGGCACGACACGCACATACCGCCACTGGTGGCCGCGTTGTCGAAATCAGTTTTCGCTGGCGTGCCGCCGGTGATCAATCCCCCGGCCCCTCGAGTGACCGCACGCGAGGCCGCGGTCGATGCGTCCTGATG
>JANMSA010001031.1:0-17392 GCA_031388865.1 Acidobacteriota bacterium
CAACCGCGGCGGTGCCATAGAACGGAAGCATGTGGTGCTCGCACGTCGAGTAGAAGGAGACGCCGCGGAGGATGACCAGCTCATCGCTGGTCTCCTCGAACGTGCGACTGAGAATCTCCGCCGGATCCTCGCGATACCCGGCGGTCATTTCGCGCCACGCGCGTACAACCCGCCTTGGCGTGTCGACGAGACCGTCGCGCCCTGGCTCTTCGCCGATGAAGCGCAGCAGCCGGGTCACCGCCATTTCGGCACCCGCCTCGTCGAACGAGCGCTCGTCGCCGAAGTCTGTGATTGCGTGCGAGCTCATGATCAGTTCGGGAGAAGCACGGTGTCGATGACGTGAATGACGCCGTTTGACGTGGCGATGTCGGTGGTCACGACTTTCGCTCCGCCCACCACGACGCCGCCCTTGCCGGCCTTGATCGAAACGCTCTGTCCGTTCACGGTCTTCGCGCTGGTCATCTTCACGACCTGTGCGGCCTTCACCTTTCCAGCGACGACGTGATACGTGAGGATCGCCCGCAGCTTGTCGATGTTCTCCGGCTTCAGCAGGGTTTCGACGGTTCCGGCCGGAAGCTTCGCGAATGCCGCATCGGTCGGCGCGAAGACGGTGAACGGGCCATCTCCTTTGAGGGTGTCGACGAGGCCGGCAGCACCGAGGGCGGCGGCGAGCGTCTTGAAGGATCCGGCGGCGACGGCCGTGTCGACGATGTCCTTCTGCTGTTTCATCCCACCGGCGGAAGCGGAGGCTGTGACGAGGAGCGTGAGAGCGAGAGCTGAAGCTGCAATGTGTTTCATCTGATTCTCCTTTTTCTATTGACTGCTGACTGCATGACGTTGAACATAGTGACAATTGTTTTGAATGTCAGTAGACAGAATGAGGTCGTTCTCATTCGGTGAGAAAGCGAGGGTGCATTTCTCACTCTATGAAAATGACTTTGATTAGGAGGAGAAAATGCTCTCGCCGACACTGGAAGAAGGGCTGCGCAACTACGAGATTGGCGACAAGGTTCGCGCGCTGAGGTTGAGAAAGAAGATGGCGCTCGTCGAGCTCGGGCGTCACACGGGGTTGTCCGCGGCGCTGCTGTCGAAGATCGAGCGCTCGAACATCTACCCGCCGTTGCCGACGCTCCTGCGCATCGCCATGGTGTTCGGAGTCGGTCTCGACTACTTCTTCAGCGATGAAACAAAGCGGCCGGCGATCTCGATCGTCCGGAAGAAAGACCGAGTACGTTTTCCCAACTCGCCTGAGGGTCCGGTGTCCTATTTCTTCGAGAGCCTCGACTTCAACGCGAACGAGAGGAAGCTGAATGCGTACTACGCCGATTTCCAGACGGTGACTGAGGAGGAGGCGCCGGTTCACGCGCATGAGGGGGCGGAGTTCCTCTACGTTCTTGGCGGCAAGCTCCTGCTGACGGTCGGCCGCCAGCTTCATGAGCTGAGCGAAGGAGACTCGATCTACTTCGATTCATCGGTCCCGCACACGTACCGGCGCTACGGCAAGGCGCAGTGCGGCGCGCTGGTCGTCACGACGCGCTGACGGCGGCGGTTGGCGCTGGTTGCTCACCGCGGGCGTGAAATGCGCACGGGACCGTGGAGGTCACCGTCAGGATCACGCGTCTTTCCCCGCTGAGTGATGGCGACCTTGCCGCTTCGCGCCAGGCGGCGTGCAGCGACGCGCACCTCTTCCATGTGTCCGCGCCACCCGCGTGGCTCGATCCGTCGCGCGACTTCCGACGGACAGATCGATGCGGAGGGATCACGCTCGTCGAGCATGGTCAGGATGGCCTCCTCCCATCGGAGAGCCCGCTCGTACCACTCGCGGTAGGGCGTGTTGACCGCCAGCCGGCGATTGTAGTCCGGCGTGCCGTCGGTCCACCAGACCGGGCCGCGCTCGCCGAGTGCCGTCTTCGCGCGATGAACCTTCCGCCGTGCACGTCTCTCCGCTTCCCCGTCGCCACGCCGCATCGCCCCGCCCACCTCCCGGCGCGCGCGCATGAGCGCGGAAGTCTGCTCAGCGCGTTCGTCCGCGCTCAGCAGAGGGCTCGCCATTCGCCACAGCCGGCCCCGAACCACCAGATAGCGACCGTCGGGTGTGACCATCGTCTCCACGCAAATCCCTCCGCAAACGGCGTACCTCGCTGTTTCGCCCTGGCGATCAACCCGCCAACCGGCAACCGCCAACCGCCAACCGACCGCGGGGGGGTAGGGAACGGCCAGTTCCGGTCACTCCCAAGGCAGAAGTCCCGCGTCCAGGGGGTCTGATGCCTGTCACGTACAACAAGCCGGCGCGCCGGCCGCTGCAGATCTTTGGTCTCGATCCGATGCTGGCCCGCACGGAGCGGCAACAGCTCACTCTCGAAATTACCAACGAAGTGCTGGAGCCTGGGCCGCAGGGGTCGCGCGTGCAGGTGATCGACTACGACGCCGCGACGCGAACGCTGTATCAGCCGGTCGATCTCGACGACTCCGCCGTGCTCATGAACGACGGCCTGACCCCCTCCGAGTCGGACCCCCGCTTTCACCAGCAGATGGTCTACGCGGTGGCCATGAAGACTCTGGAGAACTTTGAGAAGGCGCTGGGAAGGAAGCTGCGCTTCGTCGGCGGAAAGCGCCTGCGCATCTTTCCTCATGCATTCGAGGGCGCCAACGCCTACTACGATCCGGACAAGGTCGCTCTTCTCTTCGGGTACTTCCGGGCCGATGAGGACAATCCTGGTCCGAACCTGCCCGGGCAGACGGTCTTCACCTGCCTCTCTCACGACATCATCGCGCACGAGACCGCGCACGCCCTGGTCGACCGGCTGCGTCCACACTTTACCGACGCGACCAATCATGACGTCCTCGCGTTCCACGAAGGGTTCTCCGACATCGTCGCGATCTTCCAGCACTTCAGCTTCCGAGAGGTGCTGGCCGATACGATCCAGAGAACTCGTTCCGATCTACGCAGCCACACGGCGCTCGTCGAGCTGGCGTCGCAGTTCGGTCACGCCACCGGAAGCGGCAAGGCTCTGCGCGACGCCGTCGATGGGTCCACGGGAGGCAAGCCTGATCCAACGCAGATGGACAGCCTGATCGAGGCACACGATCGTGGCTCGATCCTCGTGGCCGCGGTCTTCGACGCTTTCTTCAAGGTCTATCAGCGGCGCATCCGCGATCTCGTGCGCATCGCGACAGGCGGGTCCGGGGTCCTCCCTGCGGGCGATCTTCATCCAGATCTGGTGAACCGCATCGCCGGAGAAGCCTCCAAGACGGCGCAGAACGTTCTGACGATGTGCATCCGCGCCTTCGAGTACCTGCCGCCCGTGGACATCACCTTCGGGGACTTCCTGCGCGCCCTCGTCACCGCAGACTACGAGATGGTTCCGGAAGACCTGGTCGGCCTGCGCTCGTCGATGATCGAGTCTTTTCGGGTCCGTGGGATTTATCCGTCCGACGCGTTGTCGCTGGCAGAGGACTCGCTGCTGTGGCGCGCCCCGGAAGCGGAGCTCAGGCTTCCATTCGAGCCATTCGAGCAGCGGCTCGCCGAGAACGCGCGCGCGTTCGATCGCTGGGGCAAGACTGTGGTGGACGATGACAGCGCCTCGGCGATGCGGAAGTGGGCGGCGAGCCTCGTTGCCTGGGCCCGGAAGAACGCCGCCGCGCTCTCGCTCCACCCGGATCACGAGGTCAGCCTCCTCGGTTTTCATACCGTCTTCCGCGTCGCACCGAACGGACAGCTGATGGTGGAACTGGTCGCCCAGTTTGGACAGAAGGACAAGTCCAGCGCTGCCGATCCGGCTTACGGCGGCGTTCCGTTCCGTGGCGGTGCGACCGTCATTGCGGGTGCCGAGGGGAAGGTACGCTATGTCATTGCGAAACCGATGAGCGACAAGCGCCGCGACCGTCAGAAGAAGTTCGTCACGCAGCTCGACGCCACCGACCCCTCGCTGGCCTGGTGCGATGACCGCTTCATGGCCACACGCATGCGTGCGCGTACGAACTTCGCCGCCCTTCACCGCGGCCTTTACTGAGGAGAACGCATCGTGCCAGATCAGAAGAGCGTCACGATCCGCATGTACAACGTCGGCCTCGGCGATTCGTTTCTGCTTCGCTTTCCGGGGGAGGAGCGCGACCACAAAGTGCTCATCGATTGCGGGGTGCACATGAGCGGCCCCGGTCCCTACAAGATGGATCAGGTCGTCGAGCGCATCATCGCAGACGTCACGGACGACGACGGCACGCCGCGCATTGACGTGGTCGTGGCCTCGCACAGACACGCCGATCACGTGGTCGGTTTCGAGAGCGCGAGATGGGGCGAGGTCGAAGTCGGGGAGGTGTGGATGCCTTGGACCGAGCACCCCACCGATCCCGAGGCCCGGAAGATTCGCGACAAACAGTCGAAGAAGGCCAAGTCGATTCGCGCGGCGCTGACTGCGATGCGAGCGCCGCTCGCGCTCCTGGAGATCGTCGACAACTCATTGACGAACGCGAAGGCCATGGAGACGCTGCACGGTGGGTTCGCGCGTAGGACGAAGATCCGCTATCTGCCGCCGAAGAAGCGTGATGACCGATCGTTCCTGACGGACGTGCTCCCAGGGGTGACCATCCACGCGATGGGCCCCTCCCGCGATCCGGAGGTCATCCGCGACATGGATCCGCCGAAGGGAGGTGCGTTCGAGCTGCGGCGGGCTGCCGCGGCGGGCGCCGCCAATGGCGGCAATGGGTCCGCACTCTTTGCAAAGGATTTCGAAGTGACGGGCGATGCCCTTCGTGAGCAGCTGGACGCGTTCAAGTTGACCGCCCGTGACCTGCGCGAGCTCGAGAAAACCGCTGATGAGGATCCGTTCGCCGTGGCCGTACAACTCGACAAGGCGGTCAATGGCACCAGCCTGCTGCTCATGTTCGAGATGGGGAGGGCCCATCTGCTCTTCCCCGGCGACGCCCAATGGGGCACCTGGCAGAACGCCCTCGGCGACCCCGAGTTCAAAGAGCTCCTGGGGCAAACCAACTTCCTCAAAGTCGGTCATCACGGCAGCCACAACGCCACTCCGCGCGCGTTCGTCGAAGAGGTCCTCGGCAAGAACGCGTTCAAGGCCATGGTCTGCACGCGCGAGACGAAGAAATTCAAGAAGATTCCGCTGGCGTCCCTGCTGAATGCCATCGATGAGCACAGCGGCAACCGACTCGCGCGCAGCGATCAGGAGACCACGGTGAAGGGATTCAAACGAAAGGACGATGTCTATACGGAAACGACGGTGCCCGTATGACCGCGCACGGCGGAAGGGGATTCCACGGCCTTGAAGGATCACATCGATGAATCGCACGGCGGTCCTCATTGGTGTCAGGAGCGCTGGAAACCTGCCTGAGCTCAAGGCCGCGCTGGACGGCGTGAAGGCGGTGGCGACGTGGGCGAAGGCCCAGGGCTTCAAGCCGGTTGTTCGACGCCGCACGGTTCCCGCCCGTCAGTGAATCCGGGACTCGTGGCGGGCCCTTAGGAATCGGGCCTCGACCCCCGCGCCTCGAAGCCGCACCGCGACCAACGCTCGCGAACGTTGCCGCCGACGCCTTGCAGCAGGCAGTGCGTGCTCCTGAGGGAGCAGGCGGACGAGCGGTCGACGATGCTCTTCGCAGCACCGTCGCAGGAACTGAACGGATCTCGCATGCGGTGATGCGCGAACGGGAGGACTACGGGGCGATGCACTACGAGACCACTTCACGGTCGACCCGAAGATCACAAACAAGACCGACGTGAAGAACCACACCGAGAACCGCCACGGCATCGGCGGCTACCTCGACGATCCCGTGGTTGCGAAGACGATCCACGACGCGCTGCTTTAAGTATCAGAGTGGGGTCAGAGCCCCCACGTTGAGACTCAGCCCGGACCATTCGTGACCGATGACGAGCCTGTTTTCTGGCGAGTGACTTGGCAAGAACTGTCATCCCGAGCGTGAGTCGAGGGACCTGGGTGGGGGGCGGTACAAGGCATGAGCTTCGTGCCACCCGTCCCCCCAGGTCCCTCGACTCACGCTCGGGAGGACATGCTTTGGCATTTCATCACCGAGCCCAGTGCTCACCGACGACGAACGCCCACCTAATCGGAGAGTCCCATGAGCGTTCCCCCGGGCCCGCCTTCGGCACCTTATCCCCCCACTAGCTAGAGCACCACGTCACGCGCTGAACTCGGTGCGCGAAACGTGCTGAACTCGCTGCGCGAAACGTGGGGTCACGCCTTCGTACTCCGTCCTCACGCGCCACGCACCACCCACTCTGATACTAAACGTCAGTACTTGCCCTGGGACCGCTCTTTGGTGGGGAGCGCTTCCAGGCAGGTCGTCCACCAACCGGTCTCGATGGTTTCGATGAACTGAGAGGGGAGGCGTTCATCGCGCATTTCACGGGCGAGTTGGTGATGGTCGTACTCGATGGGCACGAACGTCACACTCAGTACCCCGGCATTCAAGGCGACGCGGGTGTACCAGACGTTGGTCTGGCCATCGTTTGCCGGCCGGCCGATGACGCCGGCGTTGATGACATGACGTTTGCCTCCAAGCGCGCGATGCCAGTGCAGGCCGGTGTGGGTGCAGACGATGACGTCGGCGTCGTGCTCGTCGAGAAGCCGGTGCAGGAAGGGCTCGGGAGAACTGGACCTCCAGAGGAACTCGTTGATCCGTCGCGGCGAGCCGTGACAAAGCAGGATGCGGTGACCATCGACGTCGAGCCGCGTCTGCAGCGGCAAAGAGCCCATCCAGGTCTTGTACCTGTCGGACGTCTTCTCTGCGGTGTAGTCGTACGAGAGTTGGGCGTACTCATTGTCGCGGGGATCGGTGTACCCGCAGTTGCAGTCGGTCGCTCCGCTGGAGAGCGATTGTTCGTAGTTTCCCTGAATCCCGGGGATCTGGCGGTCGATGAGAAGCTCCGGAACGCGATCCGGGTGCGGACCAAACGCTCCGAGGTCGCCGAGAAAATGGGTGGCGTCGACGGGATTCTGATCGAGATGCGCGAGCGTTGCACGCAGGGCGTGGTAGTTGGAGTAGATGCCGCCGATGAATGCGAGGTTGGTGGTCACGTCGTTCAGGTCCTGCAGGAGACGCCGTCGACCCAGCAGGTGTGACACGCGCCCTGCGTGAGCGGAAACGGACGCAATGTCCCTGCGATGGTCTCCCCCATGCGCGCCTCGGGCGACTCGATCAGAATCGGACAGACATACACGCCTTTGGAGGTCACCATCCGGCACGACGAGCACTGCAGGACGGAGGCGTCGGCCATGGTCAGCATGTCCTCGCTGATCCGTTCCCAGTCCGCGTACGCACGCGTGCGCGTTTCCTCGGCGCCAATATGAAAAAGGGCCAGAACTTTCAGCCGCGGTTTGGTGAACCCGAGATCCGTGATGAGCTCGAGGAACCGCGTACGCCCTTCCGCGGTCTCGATCCCTTCCGCAGCCGCGGTGACTGTAATGACGGGGTTGATGCCCACTTCGGCGAGATTCTGCAGACCGATCATCACGCGATCCCACACTCCCTTTCCGCGGATCGCGTCGTGCGTTGCCGCGTCGAAGCCATCGAGACTGACCCGGATGTCGAGGGAGTACTCGCTGGCGTCGGCCATGCGTCGCAATTGTTCGCAGACTTCCTTCCGCAGGAGCATGCCGTTGGTCAGGACACTGGCTGGACCCTGGCGCAGTGTGGCCTCCAGGATCGGGAGCATGTCGCGATTCATGAACGGCTCGCCGCCGGTGAAGTAGTACTCCTTTACGCCGAGCTGTTTCGCCTCTTCGAGACGCGGCAGGATCTCGGCGAGCGACATCATCTCGTGCGAGTGATTCTTCGGCGAACAGGAGATGAAACAGTGCGTGCAGGCGATGTTGCACACCGTCCCGGCGACCTGGAACCAGAGGGTATCCAGTGCCACCATTGGTACGCTCGGAGCTGCGTTGGAAATGAGGGTGCCGTTCATCAGGTCTGGTCCTTCGTGACGATAACGCCGACTGTTTTCGTCCATTCCTGTGCATGACCGAAGGACGGTAGGCGAATCGGCAGTTCGGCGGCAGGAGTCATCGCTCCTCCCGCTGTTGATGAGTCTGCGCAGCCGGCCGGGGCCAGGAGAAAGCCTTACCCGGGCGGATGCGTAAGCCGATGGGCTGCGTGTGGTCGAGGACGACGTCATTGCGCACATCGATGACGAGAGGCTGGCCATCAGCGATGGCGGTGAGTCGAAGATGGCTGCCCAGAAACGCGATTGATCCGACCTGTGCAGAGAATTGGGCGTCGCCACGATGCACGACCTCGAAGTCCTCCGGCCGGATCATCACGAAGCAGTCCCCCTCCGGCAAGTCGGGCGATGCCGGAACCGACGCGAACGGCAACCGGATCGTCCCTCGCGACTGCACGGCCTCGAAAATGTTGGCCGCACCCAGAAAGTCGGCGACGAAGAGGCTTGCAGGCTTCTGATACACATCGGAGGGGAGCCCGGCCTGCTCGACGTGCCCTCGATTCATCACGAGGATCTCGCTTCCGAGCCCCATCGCCTCGGTTTGGTCGTGGGTGACGTAAACGGTCGTGAGCCGGAGCTCGCCAAGGAGGCGGAAGAGCTCAGCGCGAAGCTCTTCGCGAAGTTTTGCGTCGAGCGCCGAGAGCGGCTCGTCCATGAGGAGCACGCGCGGCTTGAACGCCAGCGCTCGCGCCAGTGCCACACGCTGCTGTTCTCCTCCCGAGAGCTTCTGAACGCTGCGGTGAGCCGAGCCATCCATGTGCACGAGCTCGAGGATGTCGAGAGCGCGCCGGCGCCGTTCCATCTTCGCCATGCCCCGCACACGCAGACCGAACTCCACGTTCTCCTGGACTGTAAGGTGAGGGAACAGCGCGTAGCTCTGGAACACCATGCCGACGTCGCGTTGCTCCGCCAGCCGGTCGGTGACGTCCACTCCGTCGATCAGCACCTGCCCGCTGCCCGGTTGGATCAGTCCGGCAATCAGCCACAGCGTCGTGCTTTTTCCCGATCCGCTCGGTCCCACGATCGTCGTGATCTCGCCGGCTCGGAAGACGTGAGAGAACGAAGACACCGCCGTAATCGCGCCATACGTCTTGACGAGATTGCGAACCTCCAGGGTCGACTTCATGCGCCCTGTTCCATCCGGCCGAGCTCCAGGCCGCCCAATGCCTGCAGTGCGATGAGGACGGGAAGAATTCCGGCCAGGAAAATGGTGGTGGCCGCCGCCGAGACCTGGAAACTGTTGAACGTGAACGTTGCGTACAGGGCCGCGGGATAGGTCTGATGAATGGGCGTGTTCAAGAGAAAGCTGACGTTGAACTCACCCCACGAGATCGCGAACACCAGAAGCGACCCCACCACGGCGGCGTGGCGCAGGCCTGGAAGCACGACCAGAAAAAAGCGTTGCAGAAATCCCGCGCCAAGCGACTGCGCGGCCATCTCCAGCGTCTGCACATCGTAGCTGCGCAGTGTCGAGGTGGTCACTCGCACCATGAAGGGAAGCGTATAGAGCAGATGTCCGCACAGAACGAACCACCAGTTGCCGCGGACGACGGCGTAAGCCTGGATCAGAGCAATCGACAGGGTGATTCCGGGGATGGACAGCGGAATGAAGACGATCTCCTCGATCAGGCGGGATCCGCGCATCGCGCCCATCGCCAGCACATATCCGGCGGGAACGCCCACGGCCAGACAGATCGCCACAGAGAAAAAGGCCAGCTTCAGGCTGAAGGCGATCATCGGCTTGTACAGCTCGTAGACGTACTGGAACCAGCGGAACGAGACGATGGAATCGGACGACGCGACCCACTGCTCGCTACTCATTCCCATCCAGGAGGTGTTGAGAAAGGAGCCTGCCAGCACCACGAGAATGGGCATGGTGATGAAGACGAGCAGCGCAAGGGTCATGGCCAGCGAGCCCCCGAAGCCGATGGCTGAGCGTCGCTGGTCAGGCACGCGAAGCCCCCGGGAGCTCGAGTGCCCAGCGCATCGTGAGATTCACCGTCAGGGCAATGACTGCGAGCATCACGGACATGGCCGCTGCCAGGGGAGCATTCAACAGGCCGGTGTAGGTCTGATAGATCTCCAGTCCGAGGACGGAGAAGCGTTTGGAGACGATGAGAGCCACGCCGAATGAGCCGAGCGAGACGCTGAAGGTGACCGCGAATGTGGAGAGCAGGGCCGGCCGCATCACCGGAAGCAATACCCACAGGAAGCGCTGCAGCCTGGTGGCGCCGAGCGTTCTGGCCGCGGCTTCGATGCGGAAGTCGAACTTGCGCAGCGCTGCCTCGAGAGTCAGCAGCGCGCGGGGAATCTCGAAGTAGAGATAAGCCAGCGCCAGGCCGCCGAACTGATAGGAGAGTCCCGAGAGGAGTGGAATCCCGAAGAGTTTTTCGGTCATCTGCGGCACGAAGCCGATGCGGCCGACCATCAGCACCATCAGGAAGCCGACGACGATCCCTGAGAACGACATCGGCAATGTGAACAGCGCGCGCATCAGGCGCTTGCCGCGGAAGTCATGCCGGACGAAAAGCCACGCCGAAGGGACGCAGATCAGCGTCGACAGTGACGCCACTCCCAGGCTCATCAGAATCGAATGGACGAGCGCCTTGCGATAGGCGGGCTCCGTAAAGATCTCCCGATAGTTTGACAACGTCCATCGTGCGGAAATCTCACGCACTTCGAGGATGCTCTGACCGCCTCGAAAACTCTCGAACAACAGCAGGATCAGCGGCACGACGAGCAGGAGAACGACCAGCGCCACCAGCGGTCCTGCAAACAGAGCCAGCCACCCGCGTGCCACGCGGATCGGTGGACGCCTGGTCGTGTTCAAGGGCTTCGTCGTGTTCAGGGGATCCTCCATTGGCTTGATCTCAGGTCCTGTGGCGCGTGCAGCGTCGGCACGCGCCGCACCAGAAACTCCTACAATTCCGCCTTCACTTCCTTCAGCCAGCGCTGCTTGAACGCATCTGCTTTTGCGGCCATCTCATCGAGCGGGATCACGACCGCCTTCTTGTAGGCCGCCACAGGAAGAAACTTTGCCTTCGTCGCGGCATCGAGCTTCACGTTCACGATGGGCTTGAAGAAGGATTCAGCCATCAGTTTCTGCGCCTCGGCGCTCATGAGCCAGTCCAGGTACTTTGCCGTTTCGGCCCGATGAGGCGCGCCCTTCACCATGGCCATGACCAGCGGCATGGTGATGGTGCCCTCCCGCGGGATGACGACCTCAATGGGAGCCTTGTCGACGTGTTTTGCCTTGAGCCCATTGCCGTCGGCATTGATCCAGATCGGGATCTCGCCGCGAACCAGATCGTTATAGACATTCTCTCTGGCAACGTTCAGCAGATTCTTATTGAGCGCGCGGAGATAGTCGATGCCCTTCTTCATGTCGGGACCGCCGCCGAGCACCTTGTTGATCCCGTAGACGAACGTGAACCCGGTCCCCATGATCGTGGGATCGTCATAGACGATCAGTCCTTTGTAGTCGGGCTTGAGCAGGTCGGCGAAGGAGCGGGGAACCGGTTTTCCGCGGAGGGCCTTGGTGTTCACGAGGATGGCGATGTGGGCAACGTGAACCGTCCACCACATTCCGTTCGGGTCCTTGAGGCTGGCCGGGATCTTCTCCCACCCTTTCGGTTTGTAGGACTGGTGCAGACCCTTCGTCGCCGCCTGGAAGCCGATGGCGCCGGAGTAGTACGCGGCATCGGCCTGAGGGTTGGCCTTCTCCGCCTCCAGTGCGGCCATGGTGGCGCTCGAGCCCTTCATATCAGGCGGAACGCGCACTCCGGTCTTCTTCAAATACGCCGCCGTGACACCGCCCCAGTTGGCGTAGTTCGGGATGCAGTCGTACTGGATGACGACTTTCTCCTGTGCCGACAACGTCGGCACCAGCAGAAGGGCTGCAATGCTCAGAAGTTTCTTGATCATGGAAGGTCCTTTTGGCGGCTTGCGTCAGAAGCGGATCTGCAACTCGGAAAGAAAGCTGAGCTTGAACCCGTCGCCAGTGACTGCGCGATCGGAGGCGCGATTGAAATCCTCGGCCAGCCCATTGACCTGGATGCGCACGTTGTTGTGGAGGTACCAGTTGAAGCCGGCCGTCAGCGCGTTGATGGCCGTCTCGCGCTGGTGGGACGGCCCGGCGTCGCGATTCACTTCCGTGCGCTCGATGCGCACGATCGGCTGGAACCCTCCGTTGTAATCCCCGCGCATGAAATGCGCGAACTGAAGAAACCCGCCCACGAGCTCCGTGTCGCTGTCCGCGAAGTCGAAGCGCAGGACCTCGCCGCGGAACGAGTTGCGCCCCTTCTCCCACAGGAAATCAGCGTCCTGCCCCAGACGATCGCCCAGTACAGGGAACTCCGCGAAGCGTGTCCCGGTCAGGCTGGAAAGACGAAGGGTCTGGCCCTCCTCCCTGGTGATCCCAAGACCTGCGCCGGCCCGGAAGGTAGGGGAGAACTTGTAGGTGGCCTTCACCTGAAACTCTTTATCGTCGTTGCTGTCGCGAGGATTGTCGATCGCCGAAGCGTTTCCGTTCCACATCCCGGCGTACCAGGTCAGCTTGTTGTCCTTCAGGATCTGCCCGTGGAGCATCACGCCGATCTGCGTGTCTTCGGCTGGAAGTACATAGGTCGAGTTCAGTGCGATGAAGCGTTCGATCGTGTCGTAATTCCGCGACGACCGCCAACCCTCCTCGGAGAGCGGCACGACCATCTTTCCTGCGCGCACCCGAAGGTCATCGCCCTTCAGGGACAGATCGACACGGGCCTCGACTAGGTTTCCCGTTAGGGGAACGCCGTCGTACTCGACGAACAGCTCGTACTTCTTGTCGAGCAGAAAGTACCAGCCAACACGAGCCCTGCGTACGCGGACATCACCGCTGCCGAAGCTGTTTATGAAGTCCTCGTTGACCACGGTTCCCACGGCCTGGGCGTAGCCGAGGAGTCGGAACTGGATCTTTTCGTCGGGGGAATGGGCAAAGAACCCTCCGCCATTTGGACGCACACCGAATTTCCAGCTGTTCTTGTCCTTCTCCGCCATCTGTCGCGCGACTTCCTGCTGGATGTTCTCCTGCTCCGGAGAGAGTCCCATCGATGCGGGGTCGCTGTTCGTTGCCGGCGGCTGCTGAGCCGCGAGCGACACGGCCAGGACCATCGCGCCGATGGCGGAGGCCAAGTTGAATGACTGCATGAACACTCCCTTTTCACGCGACCGGTCGTCGCGGAGCACGGTGAAGCGCGTCGTGATCGGAGGTTAGAAGCTGGGAGGGCCGCGAGAGGGAAAGAGGGTGGCGACGCCGGCGAGGCTGGCCACGGGAGCAGGTGACCAGCGTGCGACGGTGGAGAGTAACGAAACGAGGATGTGGCCCAGACGTGTCGACCCGAGCCTTTGTGCTGCAGTCTCAGCCCCCTGGCGGCTGTCGATGTCGTCCAGTCGAGGAGCGGCCGCCCATGAGAGGTCGAGCGCTGTGAGTGCCGATTTCAGTCCGGCGAGGGCATTCGCTGTCGAAAGCGGCAGCGAGGACCAGTCGAGCTTCACGTACCCGCGGAATCCGGCGAGGTAGAAGCCTCCGTCGGCGCTCGGCCCGAGCACCGCGCACGATTCATCGAGCGAGTCCAGCGCCTGCTCCAGCACCTCGGGGCGAAGGCCCGCGATGTCTCCGGCGAGCAGAACGACCGATTCGTACCCCGCTTCAAACGCAATGCGAAGGGAGTGATCGATCTTCGCGCTGAGGGCTTCCTCAGAATCGGAAACGAACGACCACTCGGAGCTGCGCAACTCGAACCGATGGTCGGCCTCCGAGGCCGTGATCAGATCGACGTCGGGAGTCCGTGCGATGACCCGCTCGAGCTCCGCGTGAAGGGTCGACAGGAGCCGTGGAGGCAACCCTTTCCGCCGCTCTTCCCGCCGCGGATCGCCGCGAAAAAGAACGACCGCACGACGCTTCATCGGCGCGACCTTCTCGAAAGCAAGCGGGGTTCCTGTCTCAAGCGCTGACAGAATAACAGAATGAAAACGCCCGAAAACGCAGCAAATACGGACCCCTGCCGCGCCCTTGGAGACACCCTCGCTACCAGATCCTCACCCGCTCCTCGAGTTTGATGTACGGCTTGCCGCCTTTCTTGACGCCCCGGAGGCGCTGCTAGACTGTCCATCGTGTGGGCGCGCAAGTGGTGGCTCGAGTCTCGTCATAGAATCGCATTGCGCGCGCTTCGGCGACAGCGTGACTTTCAGGAACGCGTTGCGGCCAGTCTGCTCCCCCAGACCTTTGCGCGAGCGGATTCGATTCCAAAAAGGCTAGCCGCACGCGACGAGCTTCTTCCGTATCTCAGCTCCTCCGAGCGACTGCGTATCGTGGAGGTCGGCACCGGGGGATCCGGGTTGCTTCCGTTCCTTCCACCTTCGACATTCAGGACAGGCGTGGACCCGCTCGCAGTCGACTACGCAAGTCTGTTTACGCCCTGGATGGGCGGTCTGCCAGGAGCAGCCGCGTTCGGCGAGCAACTGCCGTTCCGCAGCGAGACATTCGATGTCGTCCTCTGCGAAAACGTCGTCGATCACGCGGAGCGACCGGCGGCGATCGTAGCGGAGTTGATCCGGGTTCTTCGCCCGGGCGGCACGTTGTACTTCACGGTCAACGTTCATCACCCGATTTATCATTACGCGTCTGCAGTGCATGGAGCATGGAACGCACTCGGCGTGCGTTTCGAGATCGGCCCTTTCGCGGATCATACCGTCCACCTGACGGCCGCTGCCGCCCGCGCTCTGTGGAGTGGCTTCCCGCTGATGGTGATGGTGGAGCGGACTGGAATCGATGCCGCGCGGGCGCAAGCCCGCACGGCGCCCGAACGGCATCTCGGCGATCGCTTGAAACGCCTGTTCTTCAAGAACGCCCGCTACGTGCTCATCGCCAGAAAAGTCGCCACCCCTGGCTTGATGCGCGGAGAAACTGCTGCTGGGGAATCACCGCTACGTCTTCAGCCTGATTCACAAGTTCAATCAGCCGGTGAAGGAGCCGTACAGCGAGCGGGATGACATCATCGTCATCTCCGATGAGGCGCATCGCACGCAGATGGGCAAGTTCGCGCGGAACATGCGCCAGGCGCTGCCAACGCGTCGTTCATCGGCTTCACGGGCACACCCATCCTTAAACATGACGAGCTGACGCGTCGGATCTTCGGCGGGTATGTCTCGCGCTACGACTTCAAGCGCTCCGAAGAAGACGGCTCAACGGTCAAGCTGATCTACGAGAACCGGGGCGAGAAGCTCGGCATCGCGCGTCTCGATCTGAACGACCGGATCGCCGAGGCGGTGGAGAGTGCGGATCTCGACGACGACCAGACCTCTCTGCTGGAGAAGTTGCTCGGGAAAGACTACGAGGTGATCACGGCCGACGACCGCCTGGACTGGCACCGGGCTTCGACGGCTGAGACGCTCGCGTTTTGACGATCGTGTTCAAGCAGCTCTGGAGACTGTGATGAGGGACAAGTACGAAAGAGACCTGGCGCAGTTCAGTGACACTGGGGATTCGAGGGACCTTTACCCTGGGATCGGCTTCGGGCGTCGTCGCGACCGGCTCATCTCGGAGATCCTCGGAATGCTTCGGATGTCGTCACTAACCAGGCAACGCTGGTGATCACGATCCGTCACCCTTCTGCTTCCGCCGCCTTTTCGGCCGCCTCGGCGCGCTCCTTCTGCTTTTCCTCTTCCTCGAGGACATCGCTCGTGACCAGGGCCCCGACACGTGACGAGTCCTGGCGGCGCTCGCGGCGGGCCACGAACACTTCTTCGAAGATCACCTGAACGATGGCGGCCACGGGCGCGGCCAGGATGGCGCCGATCACTCCCAGGAGCGAAGCGCCGACCATGAATCCGAGGAAGATGCCCAGGGGTGACACGTGGAGCTTGTTCGCCATGAGGCGCGGGACGAGAACCAGGTTCTCGAACTGTTGAATCACGACGGCGGCCACCAGGACCGCCCAGAACTGCCACGGCGACTGGAAGAGCGCGACGATCAGTGCGGGCACCGCTCCCACGATCGGACCGATCACCGGAATCATCTCGCCGATGGCTGCGAGCAGCGCGAGCGGGAGTGCGTAGGGGATACGCAGCGCGACCAGCACCGCAAAAGTGACTGCTCCGATCACGCCGGCAAGAATGAGCTGCGCCGAGAGCCACGCGCTCATGCGCCGCGCCATGCGCCGGACCAGTGCTTTCTTGCTTGCCCTGACGTTCGAGGGATAGGCGAGCAGGAACAGGTTCCTCAGGCGCTCGGCGTCGATGAGCATGTAGAAGATCACGAACAGGACCGCGATCCCCGATCCCAGAACCGTCGCTGCTCCGCGAACGTAGGTCAGGATCGGTTTGCCGTCAGTTCCCTTCTCGGTTCCAGGAAGCAGCTCACGAAAGTCGCCGATGGGAATGTATTTCTGGATCGGCGTGAAGATGCGCTCGTTGAGCAGCCGCGGAAGATCGGCCGCGAGGCTCTTTGACTGATCGAGCAGGAAGGGCACGCCGAACAGGAGCAGCAGTGCTGCGAACACGAAGAGGGGCAGGTAGACGATGAGCACCGCTTTGCTTCGGCCCAGCCGCCTGTGAAAGTAGTGGCGTGCGAGGACCTGCACGCGTGCGACCGCTGGAGCGATTCCGGCGGCCAGCACACCGGCCACAATGAGCAGCACCACGATCTCGCGGATGTGCCAGGCCAGGACGAGGGCAAGCAGGATCGCGATCTTCTTCGCGAAGACGCGCATCGGGTCGGGCTCTACACGCGGGGTCATATCAACTCAAAGCTGCGACCGGAGCAGTCCCGCGGCCCTCTCGAGTAGTTTCTCTTTCAACGGCCGGTTCTGCCACTCAGCCAGCGTCACCCGGCGCGCGCGTTTCCTGTCATCATTGAAAATCTCTGTCTGCCGCTGCGCGAAGGTCGCGTCGTAGATGTTGAGATTGGCCTCGTCATTGAGCCGGAAGGAGCGGCTGTCGAAGTTGGTCGAGCCGACTGAGACCCAGAGCCCGTCCACGATCATCACCTTGCAGTGGTACATGGTCGGCTGGAACTCGGAAATCTCGACCCCGGCTTCGAGCAGTTTCCCCCAGCGGGAGCGTGAGGCGTTGCGGGTCACCGCGGTGTCGATCTTCGTTCCGGGAACAATGATCTCCACCCGAACGCCACGCTTTCTCGCATCGACGAGCGTTTCGATCGACAGGTCGTCGGGGACGAAGTACGAGTTCGCGATGAGGATGCTCTTCTCCGCGCTCGTCATCGAGAGGAGATACATGAGCCGAACGCTCTCGCTGCCCTCGGTGGAGGAGCTCTTGAACACCTGTGCGTGGTGCTCTCCGCGCTGCGTCAGTGCCGGAAAGTACGCATCGCCATGCAGCACCTCGCTCCGCGATTTCATCCAGTTGTCCATGAACGTGGCCTGC
>JANMSA010001032.1:0-3161 GCA_031388865.1 Acidobacteriota bacterium
CGTCTACGCCGCCTTAGCGGTCGGCGCTTACGCGGCCTTGTCGGTCGGGACAGGCTGCGGAGGTTTGGACTCCGGCGGGATCACGCGCGGGCCGACGCGCCGGGCGATACGCAGTTTGTTCAGCACCTCGGAAGGCGCCGCCGGCGTGTTGAGGACGATGGCCTCGAGCACGTCGACCGCGTTGTCGGTCTGGTCGAGCGTGTCGAGAATCGACTCGAACGCCGCGGTGAAGCGCTGCCGCGAGCCCGCCTGCGTGTCCCGCGCCGCCTCAAACGCCGCAATCCCGTCCTCGAGACGCTTCAGCAGATCGGGCGGCAGGCCCTGCGCCACGAACGCGTCGGCATGCGCCGAGACGCGCTCGAGCAACTGGCGGGAGTACGCCAGCAGCTCGTTGTCGTTCGAGGCGTCGGGGAGCTGCATCGTGTCCATGAACGGGTGGCGAGGTTCACGACTTTGCCGACGCTGACGACGGCCTTGGCGGCTGCGCGAAGCGATCGCCGCGACTGACGGCACTGCTTGGTCGCCGAACGACCATCCTCGATCGATCCTTCCTGCAGCGCGAGCAGACGATCGACTTCGGCCACGTGCGCACCGAGAGTGGCGCGTGCCTTCTGTCCGCCCGGCGTGCCGTCGAACACCTCGCTGTGCTCGGCGAACACGTTCTGGGCGCGAACGTGAGCGTCGTGCCGGCGTCGTACCTGTTTGCGCATCTGACTCTTTCCTTTCATCCCTTCTCAGCACTCTTCTTACGCGCCATCGCCGTGAAAGTTCAGCGGGATCCGGTGGCGATGTCCCAGGTACGACGCGCGCGCCCGCGAGTACGTTTTTTTGAGTCGCGAGTACCCGTGGAATCGGCGCGACAACGGAAATCCGGATCGAAACACCGAAACGCTTCGCCTTGCGGGTCCGGCGAACCCACGACGCCGTCCGTGAAGGCGTCAGCACGTCGAAGTGGATCGCGTGAACGATCGACACACCAGTCGCGCCCAACGATCACGTGCACGAAGTGCACGACGAGATCGTCTGGACTCTCCATGACGCCGACGCGACGGCGGGGGGTGCCGGCGCGACTGTCGCCGGAATCGGCGCAACTGCCGCGAGGGGTGTCGACACGGCCGCGGCGACTGTCGCAACTGCCGCGGGGTCTGTCGCAACCGCCGCGAGTATGCTCGCGACTGCGCGGCGGGTCGGCGCGTCCAAGCGGAGTAACGAGCAAACGGACGAACGAGATCTCTGAACGGCGACTGACGATGGCGCGAAGGACAACGACCAGGTCGCGAGGGACTACGGATATGAGTAACCAACCGAACGAGGCCTCGCGAAGAAGGAGCGCGATCTCTGCAGACGAAACGGGGATCTCGCATCACTGCCGAGAGATCTCTGAACCAAGAATAGAGGTGGCGGTGCTACGGAGAAATGGATGGTGGAATCAGGCAGCCCGCGTGAGCAGAACGCGATTGTAGCAGGCGAATGGCGAAGTGTCGGTTCGCGACTTGGGATGAAATTACCCGGACCATCCGGGCTCTACATCGACGGCCCGTTTGAAGATCGTGCACCACACAACTGAGGGAAACGATTACCCCTCAGCGCGCGCGGCATTTGGGACGCCTCCTACGAGGCCTTGCGGGCCTCGCGCTGCATCGCTTGATGGAGGTCCCAATCGGCCTGCAGTCGCATCCAGAGCTGCGGCGACGTCTTGAGAAAACGCGCGAGCCTCAGCGTCGTATCCGCGGTGACACCGCGCTTGTCCAGGACGATCTCGTTCAACCGGTTCAGCGAAATGCCCAGGCGTCGAGCGGCTTCGACCTGCCCGACGCCGAGCGGCTTCAGGTACTCCTCGAGGAGGAGTTCACCCGGCGGGATCGCCGGCCCCAGCCAGTTGGGATTCCTAGTGATAGTCTTCGACGCGGACTTCGTAGACATGTCCGTTCTCCCACCGAAAGGTGACGCGGTACTGGTCATTGATCCGGATGCTATAACGACCCGCCTGGTCACCCTTCAGACCCGCCAGCCGGACGTGCTCACCTCTTATCCCGAGGCCGACCGATGACCCGCGTGCCCGACTATCCGCAGCTGCGCCAGTTCTTCGAGGGCTACCTCCACGAGGACTTCGTGCAGGAGCACCGAACGCCGGAAGGCGCGCTGCGCGCGTTCGAGGCCGACGCGAGCGCGGCGGAGCTGCGACGGTTTCGCGCTGAGGCAAAGCGCCTGCTGGCGCGCGTGCAGTCGGAGGAACTGGCCGCAATCCGCGACCTGCTGGCGAGCCTGGGGGCCCGGTGGGCGCCGCGATCGCGGGCGGCAGCAGTCAAGCTCCTCGCGGCGGCGTCGAGTGCATCGTCCGCCTGAGAGCCTTCGCCAGGCTGTCCGCGGCCTTGGGGTTCGCTCACGTATTCCGCGATGAGTGTTCCGCTGACATCCGATTTGTTGGACGACACCAACTGTCTTTCAGTACGACGGCGCTGGAGTGATCCCGAACGCCTCCAGCTCATGGAGAGTCAGACGATATGTGCTCGTCGGATTGAGGTGCCGCCGCACGAAATCGAGGAAACGCCCTCGCTCTTCGTGATCGTGCATCGACCGGACGACCTCACGACGTCGTAACTCGAGGCGCACGAAGTCGGCGCCATTCGGCTCAGCGGTGTGCCGCTCGCGAATCATTCCCAGCTCCTCGGAGAGGTCCGCCGCATTGCGCCGGTGCGAGGCGATACGTTCGGCAAGCTCCTCGGCCAGCGCTGTCCCTGCGATTTCGAGAGTGATGCCTTGTTCCACCCGCGCGCTCGTTGTCATCGCGTCACCTCCACTTCGTGTGCGACGACGATGCCATCGTCTTTTTTTCTTCGCAAGACGAAGAGATCGCGCAAGGTGCGTACGCCATCGTTGGGGCACCTGGCAGAAACCGCGCGTTTCGCTGAACACGCCGGACCGTCCTTGACGTGTTTTCAATGCGTTACGCGCGATTTCGACACGGCACGACGCCTGCACTGACGATGTAGAATGAGCGACGAGAAGCCGGTGCCTGAAACCCTCGAAACCATCGCCGCCAGCATCCGCGAGCTACGCCAGTCGATGGTGCACGAACGGCACCGGCAGGTCAAGACGGTCGAGCCGCACGCCGCTGAATAGCGCAGGGCCCAGACCCGGCCGAGGTCCAGTTCAGCGGC